>JABJQE010000161.1 GCA_018663565.1 Phycisphaerae bacterium | reverse complement strand
TCACTACGGGGCGTAATGATTCGGACCATATAGGAATACGGAAACGGCCCCTGCAGAGCAAGTTCCGCTTGGGCAACTTCGAATGCGTCTTGGGAATTCGCTCGTTCGAGGATGTCACGAATTGCAAACATCACCGGTCGCTCCGGCTCAAGAACAGCGTCCATCTCCGGACCGTTTCCATCGTGCAGGAAACCGCACACGCCGTCCTCATTGATGCCCGTCATAATCCCAACAAGACCGGCCGGCGTCACGCACGCCGTCGCCTTGCCTTGCGATGGATGTCGCACAAGCACTATTTGATTGGAGGCCCAGCGCGGCGAAAAGATGCCCAAGTCAAGATTTCGCGCGGTGATGACTTCGCCATCTTTGGTGCGGCTCCCCCACGCAGTAAATCCACTGCAGCCGACAGCTCGAAACATGTCGTAGCCATTCCAGATCAACAAGTCAGTCTCATCGACCATGCGGTCTGCGCCTGGAAGCTGCATGGACTCGAGGCCAAGCCTCGCTCGCATGCCACGGTACACCGCCGCTACTTCAACCCGCTGCGCATCTGTGAGTTGAATCAAAGGCGCCCATGACCGCATGAAGTCAGCCATGGAGATGGCGGCGGGGGGCATGCCGGAATAGAGCTCCTGCATACCCACGACAAAGTCTTCTCCTGCGAGGTATCCGTGGGCGTATCCCATTTGGTCAGGCGAGCCGAACACATGCACAATTCGAACATCACCACTCATCTCAGCACGACCGAAAACTGACTCGGCAGGCGGTACTGGATTCGGAAGCCCTAAAAGCACTGACAGTAAGAGTGTGAGGTATGACATAGATGGCAAGGGTACTGCCAATTGCTTGCCACACGTCCGTACCATGGAAACTATGACCACACAGCACACAGCGTCTCGTCTCGCGCCGTTTGGCGAATCGGTCTTTGCCACATGGAGCCGGCTTGCCAAAGAACATCAAGCCGTCAACCTCGGGCAGGGCTTTCCCGACTTTGACGGCCCACCAGAAGTCATCGAGGCGGCGTACCGAGCGATGCTCGACGGCCACAATCAGTATGCCCCCTTGGGGGGCGAGCCTACGCTCACGCATGCCATTGCAGAGGACTTCTCAGAGGCGACAGGAATTCGTGTTGATCCAGTGAGCGAAATCACCGTCACCGCAGGGTGCACCGAGGCCATCGCCGCGGCGATGCTCGGCCTCTTGAACCCGAACGACGAGGTCATTGTCTTTGAACCGTTCTACGATTCATATCCTGCGACGATCGCTCTTGCGAGCGGAGTGATGAAGTCGATCATCTTGCGGCCGCCGCACTTTGGCATTGATCTCGAGGCTGTCCGCGAGGCCATCACTCCACGAACGCGCGCGATTCTGCTCAATTCTCCGCACAACCCGACAGGACATGTAGCGACCCGCGACGAGCTCGAAGGTCTTGCTGCCATCTGTATCGAGCATGACCTCATTGTTATTTCTGACGAAGTCTACGACCGGATGGTGTATGCCGGCGAGCATATTCCAATCGCCACGATTGAGGGCATGTGGGAACGAACACTCACGCTGCGTTCGATGGCCAAGACGTTCTCAATGACCGGATGGAAGATTGGCTGGGTTATTGCGCCACCAGCGCTCACAGATGCTCTGCGGGCCGCGCACCAGTTTCAGATCTACTCTGTGGCCACGCCGCTTCAACACGGCGCCGCCGCGGCGATTCGGCTCGGCGATGAGTACTACACACAGCTTGCAAGCGACTACCTCATGCGCCGCAATATGCTTTGCGACGCCCTCGAGCAAGTTGGGTTTGGGGTCCACCGCCCGGATGGGACCTACTTTGTGATGTGTGATCACACGCCGTTCGGCTACGCCGATTCTGAGGCCTTTTGTACGCATTTGGTCAAGAATGTGGGCATCGCAGCCATTCCGCCAGGATCGTTCTATGTCAATCCTGCGGACGGCAAAGATTTGGTGCGGTTCGCGTTTTGCAAATCCCTTCCTGTGCTGGAAGAGGCGATAGCGCGGCTTCGCCGCGGGGTGGAGTGACTCCCTTAGGTTCCTTTCTCTTTTCCTGCAACGCAGACACAAAACGCAATGACTGAAGCCACGGTCATTCGCCACGGGAAGGCGAGCGGGGAGATGTCATCGCCGATCCAGAGTGGCCACACGGTCGGGTCCACCGCCACGACTACGAAGAAACCAACAATGAGCGCCGCTGAGGCGGACGCCGGCGTACCTCGATTGGTGCAGATCGCGGTTACAAAGACACCAAATAGCCCTGCGTATGCAAAGACCATGACACCCAGTGCGAAGGAGATGAGCGTCTGTCCCGACATTGACTGCCAGCTCGCCGCGAGCACTGCAAAGCACGCCAGCAGTATGGCCCAGACACCAATGACCCGTCGAGTGAGCCGGGTTTCAGTAGCGGGGTCGAGCGGCGGCTTCTTCGTTCGGAGACGGCGAGGACGAATCCAGTCGGCGACGGTCGATGAGGCAAGCGCATTGAGCACACTATCGAGGCTACTCATGGCTGCCGCGAAGAGACCTGCCACCATCAGTCCGCGAAGCCCAAGGGGCATATCTCGCAGGATGAAGCGAAGAAAGACAGCCCGGTCGCCCTGATCAGGCATATCCGGCAGAATTGGCCCGTGCACCTGTTCTTCGACCCACAACAAGAGTCCAACAACGAGAAATAGCAGCACAACTGGCCAACCAAGCAAGTTGGAGAGAATGATGGCCCAGGTCGCCTTCCGGGGCGTCTCGCAGGTGAGCATGCGCTGCGTGAGATCCTGGTCGGTTCCAAATGCGGCCACCATGAAGATGGTGAAGCCGATCAGGGACGCCCACGCTGTATAGGGCTTGGTGTAGTCGCTCGACCAGTCAAGCACAGTAAGTTTGTCCCCGCCGTCGGCGTTCGAGAGCATGCTGCTGATGTCAGCAATGGGCATGTCGATCCGGACGAGTAACACAATGACCGCAATGAGCACCGTGCCAACCACTACGCAGGCTTGCAGCACATCTGTCCAAATGACGGCGCGAATACCACCAAGCATGGTGTAGGCAGCCGCTGCGACGGTGACGAGCACGATCGCCATGATGAGAGGCCACCCCTCTGCAGAGCCAAATGCAATGAGCGAGAAGGGGATGGCGGTAATGAAGAGCCGTGCTCCACTGGCAAAGAGACGCCCGACCAT
>JABJQE010000160.1 GCA_018663565.1 Phycisphaerae bacterium | reverse complement strand
TTCGGCTCGCCTTCGAGTCCAAACAGGCATCGCCAGCGTCCATCGGCTTGCTCAACTGCTACGATCGATGCCGGTGGATGGGTGACCGCCGCCTCGCTCGGCTGAACGACATCGAGGCTCGGTGGCCATCCGGCCAAGGCGCTCCACAGGATAAACGGCGCGGCAATCATCGTGGTGGCGTAGGGTATCGACCATGCGGCTCCAACCACGCCTCGGCGGTGATCAATGAGTGCTCAGCATCGTGGCATCGCTGCGTTGCTTGGTGATGCGGCCCGGCGTCTCTTGACCGTAGTTGCTGCACTCTTGGTGCTCTGGGCCTTTGTGTGGGTCGGGGCGCGGGCGTTCCGAGACATGGGGTCTGCTGGAGTGACGCTTCGCGTCATGCACTGGAGCGGGGGCGGCGGGCAAGAAGAGGATCAAATCGTGGAGTCATCACTTCGCGCGTTTGAAGTGGCGCATCCTGGAATACGCGTGCAGCGGATCAATCCAGGTGATTCGGGTCAGTTCTTTACGAAGTTGCAGACCATGATGGCCGCAGGCGACCCGCCGGATGTCTTCTATATGGACTATGCCCGGTTGCCGGTGTATGTGCGGGAGGGGCAGCTCGTTGATATCGAGGATATGGCCGCCGAGCATGGGGGTCTTGACCTCTCGGACTTTTACGGGCCGCCAGTCGATGCGTTTCGGTGGGATGGACAGCAGACCGGTCAGGGCCAGTTGTGGGGGGTTCCGAAGGACTTCACGACGCTCGGCTTCTACGTCAATATGGATCTGCTTCGGCAAGCAGGCATTGAGCGGCCGAGTACTGACTGGACCTGGGATGAATTCATCACGGCGGCCCGGGCCGTTGGAGAAATCGATGGCGTGACCGGCGCCGAGGTGGTGACTTGGCCATTCGTGCTGCGAGCCATTCTGTGGAGCGAAGGTGTTGACGTTGTTGGCGATGATTGGAACGACCTTCGGGTCACCGACCCTGATGTTCGCGCCGTGCTCGAGCGGCTCAGGCGGTGGCGATACGACGAACGGCACACGCTCGCGGCGGCAGAGGCCGAGGGAGTCGACCCATCTTCACTCTTCTTGACCGGCCGCATCGGTATGGTCGGTCCCTTCGGTCGTTGGGTGGTGCCATCATTTCGAAGCATTGCAGCGGCAGGTGCTCCTGGTGGTTTCGAGTGGGACTTCCTGCCATTGCCACGCGGCCGTGAACACGCCAATGTCATTGCGACGGTAGCGTGGTCAATGGCCAGTGAGAGCGAACACCCAGACGAGGCATTTGAATTGCTTCGGTGGCTTGTTTCTGAAGACATTCAGGCCGAGCAGTCACGGCTCGGTCTGGCCATTCCAACTCGCCGCAGCGTGGCCGAGTCGGACGCATTCATCGACGCAAGCGTGCCGCCTGCAAATGATCGTGCCTTTCTTGATGAGGTGACTGTAGCGCGGGTTCCACAATGGCCAGCCGATCCAAGCTTTGGCGAGCAATTCGATCGGCGCCTCAACAAGACACTTCGCGGAAGTGATGATGTGGTGACTGCGACGGAGAGTCTCGACCGCTGGTGGCGTGACCGTTTGCAGTCGCCATTGACTGCAGGTGTATTCCCGAAGATGCCATGGTGGATCATAGGAATCGTTGTGCTCGTTGCCGCTGGTGTCGTGATCACGATGGTGTGCCGTGTGCTCGGCCGCCGGCTTGGGTCCAAAGCGGATCGACTTGAAGAGCGGTCCGGGTGGCTGCTCACTGCCCCATGGATGATTGGCTTTGCCGTCTTTCTAGCCGGTCCTATTTTGCTTTCGCTGCTGCTGTCGTTCACGAGGTGGGGCGGACTCGGGCCTATCGAAGCCGCCGAGTATGTTGGACTCTCCAATTACGCTCGCATGTTCACTGATGACGACACGTTTCTGACGAGCTTGTGGGTCACCATTTTCTATGCCTTGATTGCGGTGCCGACTGGGCAAATCTTCGCGCTTGGCGCGGCCATGCTGCTCAATATGAAGGTACGGGGCGTCGGCCTGTACCGAGCCGCGTGGTATTTGCCCAGCGTGCTCGCCGGTGTTGGCATTGCGGTTCTGTGGCAGTGGGTGTTCAAGAGTGATGGCGGACTGATGAATTTCATTTTGACGCCCATCCTCGGACTCTTCGGCGCTTCGCCTCCAGCCTGGTTCACTCTGGACGCTTCGACTTGGGGCGTTCCGGCTTTTGCGATTATGAATCTATGGCTTGTCGGTGGCAGCATGCTGGTGTATCTCGCGGGCCTTCGAAATATTCCAGCCGAACAGTATGAAGCGGCGTCTATCGATGGAGCGAGGTGGTGGCGCCGGTTCCGAAATGTCACGATTCCAATGCTCTCGCCAGTCATTCTCTTCAATGTGATCATGGCCATCATCGGGTCATTCCAAGTGTTCACCCAAGCCTTCGTCATGACCGGCGGCGGCCCGGGCGATGACACGCGGTTCTATGTGTTGTATCTCTACAACCTCGCTTTCGATGTGTACGAAATGGGGTACGCCTCCGCGCTCGCGTGGGTGCTCTTGATTGTCATCTTGCTTCTGACTGCGATCACGCTCAAGGTCGGCGGCAAGAAGGTGTATTACGAGGGCATGGCATGAGGGATGGGTATCAGAAGTCGGAAGTTGGGAACCGAGGTGCTGCAATGTGGCGCCGGGGGATACTTCGGCATCTTCCACTCCTCCTTGGCGCGGTGCTCATGTTGTTTCCGTTGTGGTGGATGCTTGTGGTCAGTCTTGAAACCGAGCAACGCGCCGGTATGGCCATGCTTGGCGGCGATGTTGTGCAGGTGTGGCCCGAAGATCCGCAGTGGCATAACTATTCCGACGCCATGCGAGAGGTCGGTTCGACGCCATGGGTTTCCTTTCTTGATGCGCTGGCTAACTCAATCGTCGTGACAGTGTCGGTCATCGTTGGCACGGTGCTATCTTGCAGCCTTGTCGGATTTGCCTTCGCCCGTGTTCGGTTTCGCGGACGCGGCGGCATGTTCTTGCTCATGCTTGCCACAATGATGCTGCCCGCGCAGGTCACCATGATTCCACTCTTCCTGCTCTTCCGATCGATGGGATGGGTCGACACACTCTTGCCACTCATCGTGCCGGCATTCTTTGGCAGCGCTTTTAATATCTTCCTGTACCGGCAGTTCATTGCGGGCATTCCAGAAGCGTTACTCGAGGCGGGTCGTCTGGATGGGCTTGGATGGGTTGGATTGTGGTGGCGGATCGTCTTGCCGCTGTGTACTCCGGTGACCGCCATTGTTGCCGTGTTCTCGTTCATCTACACATGGAACGATTTCATGAGCCCGCTTATCTACTTGCACAGTGAATCGAATTACACGCTGGCGATCGCGCTCAACTCATTCCGAACCCAATATGCGGGGCTTGAGGACGTGCACCTCTTGATGGCTTTGAGCGTTGTGACGATGATCCCGTGCATCTTGTTGTTCCTCGCAGCGCAGAAACAATTCATCGAAGGACTCGGCAGTGGAGCCGTGAAGGGCTAAGACATATGGCAGACGTTCGACTTCAGGCTGTGACCAAGATTTTTCCGGGCGGTGTTACCGCGGTCGCCTCATGCGATTTGGTTATTCCAGATGGTCAGTTCACGGTTCTTGTTGGCCCGAGTGGTTGCGGTAAGAGCACGACGCTTCGAATGATTGCCGGTCTCGAAACGGCGAGTAGCGGCACGATCTCCATCGGTGAACGAATAGTCAACGACGTGCCGCCACGCGATCGTGATGTGGCCATGGTGTTTCAGAACTATGCCCTGTATCCGCATATGAGTGTTGAGCGGAATCTTCGCTTTCCTTTGGAGCGTCGACGCAAGACGAGTTTCTGGAAGTCCTTGCTGTTCGGGTCAGAGCGTGCTGTCCGACAGGCCGAGTCAGTGGATATCAGTGAACGCGTCGCTACCGCTGCGACACAGCTCGAAATTGAGGATTACCTGCACAGATTTCCCCGCGAACTCAGTGGCGGTCAGCGGCAGCGTGTGGCACTCGGACGTGCGCTCGTGCGTGACCCCAAGGTCTTCTTGCTTGATGAACCGTTGAGCAATCTTGATGCAAAGCTTCGCATTGCGATGCGAGCAGAATTGCGTGCGCTACACCGGCGTCTCGGCGCAACCATGATTCACGTGACGCACGATCAGGAAGAAGCGATGACGCTCGGAGACGTACTGGTCGTGATGAAGGACGGTGTGATCCATCAGGTCGGCTCGCCATCGGAGATCTACGATCGCCCCGCCGACCGCTTCGTGGCCGGCTTTGTCGGGACGCCTCCTATGAACCTCCTCGATGGCGATGTGCGAGGCACCGATTTCACTTCATCGAGTGGCGCGGTGTGTACGGCTCCGGTCGGGACAGCTGAGGGGGCCGCAGTGCTCGGGATTAGGCCTGAGGCGATTCGCTTGAGCCACAACGGAGGTGTCTCGGCGACGGTGACGTCAATCGAGCGGCTTGGCGATCGCATGGATGTCGTGTTCGATGTCGATGGAACATCGATGATCGGTCGATGTGAGCCGTCCGAATTGATAGAGGGCCAGCCGGCCACCATCACCTTCGATGTGGCGCATGTGTTTGATGCCGGTGATTGCGGCGCTCGCCGAGGCAAGGGCGGCTAATGTGCCCCCTCAACATCCACCCCAGCCAGCGAGGATGACCAGCAGATCGGACGCGCCGATCACGCCGTCCTGATCGAAGTCCGCGCCGCAGCCGGGGCAGTCACCCCAGAAACTGATGATGATGAGCAGGTCGTCGGTGCCGACCGTTCCTGAGACGTCCAGGTCGGCCACGCACGGCGAGGGGCCGCACTCATCGGGAATGCCGTTGCCGTCCTCATCACTACTGGTACCAGCCAGGATGTCGCAGACATCCGCCACGCTGTTGCGGTTGCAGTCGGTCGGGTCGCCCGGCATGAAGTCGATACCGCTTGGTTGCCAGATCCCCGTGTCATTGCCGGTGACGTAGGAGCGAATGAAGTTGCCGGTGGTTTCATCGAAGATGTAAACGCGCGTCGAGTTGACGTGCAGTTCCGCAGTGTCGGCCATCCCATCTGATTCGTGGCGGTCGTGATTACCACCTTGATCATCGTGATGATCGGCATGGGAACGTACGACATGAATGCCACCGAGTGGACCGCGGCGTACCCCCCAAGGCTGATCCAGCGTCAGCGCGGTATCGGTACCACCGTTGTTGAACTGCCCAAGGAAGGTGCCGGTGAATGCATCGTAGGACAGCACCTGATTGGTCAGGAAACTTGCCACAATCAGGCGGCCGTCGGCGGTGATCTCCATGCCACGGGCCCCATCGAGGCCGCCATTGTCCGAAGCCGGCACGAGGTCGCCGAGCGAAGCGCCGGTGGATCCGTCAAAGGCGCGGATTGCGTTGGTTTCGTCGGCCACCAGCAGCACCCCGTCCTCGCGAACATGAATGGACAGCGGGCCAGTCAGTCCACCCTCATTCGGTGGCACCACATCTCCGAGCAATCGGCCGGAGGGCAGATCAAACCGGGCGATGTTGTTGGTGTCGTTGCCGCAGACGAGCAGGTCGCGGCCGTGGATAGCCATGCCACGGGGTGAGCGAAGCGTGTTGCCGGTCGGCCAGATGGCAAGTACATCACCGTGGTCATTGCAGACTTGAAGCAAGTCAAGCACTGGGGTTGACACGATGACCCGGCGTCCGGCTGCCACGACGAGGTCCCAGCTCAGGGCATCGAAGTTCGGGGTCCCTCCGCTCATCAGCATGGTGCCGACCACTGGGTGGACGTGGTGAATACGCCCGTCCGAGAGGGTGGCGAGCCAGGCACCCCATGCACCGTCAAGTTCATCGAGGTCGCTGATGCCGTCCAGATCGCAGTCGGCGCAACCGTCAAGAATCAGGTCGCGGTCGGTATCGAGCGTCATGTCCTCCTGCAACTGGTTGTAGTCGGCGATGCCATCGCCGTCGCAGTCCACCTCGCACTCGTCCGGCACACCATTCCCCCATATGTCTTCGCTGATGCTCATTGCGATATCCAGGGTGTCGGGAATGCCGTTGCCGTTGCAGTCGGCCTGGCACTCATCCGGCACCCCATTCTCATCAGCATCGTCGCTGGTGCCCGCGGCGATATCGGCCGGGTCGGGTACGCCGTTGCCATTGCAGTCCTCGCAGGCATCCGGCACACCGTTTAGGTTGAGGTCGACACTGGAGCCATCCGCGATATCCGTCGCGTCTGCGATTCCATTGCCATTGCAGTCGCGGCCGATGCAATCTTGCACGTCGGAGAGATGCAACCACATGTACTCTCGGCAGAGGGTGTGGAAACGCAGGTCCGTCACCGCATTGCCACCGCTGACCGTCTGCGAGCAATAACTCATGATGCCGCCCCGAGTCGGCGTGTTGGAGAGCGAGAGGCAATTGTCGATCTCGTAATCGTGCGTGTGCAGCGTGCCGAAGTTGTGGCCCAACTCGTGCGCGGTTACATGGACGTCGTAGTTGAATACGCTGGGTTCACCGAGATCGCCGCTGAAACCCATTGCATAGCCCACGACCGAGTAGTGGTTGCCGCTGCAAAGGGAAGAGAGGAACGCGACCCCACCGTAGGGGAGGTCGCGGCGTCCCGAGAAAAACTGCACGACCTCACGCTCGACATCACCCATGTTCGCGTTCCACCAATCCCGAAAGTTGCCCAGCGGACTCGGCTCGTTGAAGAGGTCGATGGGCGTGTCCCAGATACGCAGGAACACAAGAGGCAGTCTGGCATTCATCTCCCGGCGGTATATGTCATCCACACCGGCATAGACGAACATCGCATATTCGATCGCCTCCTCGGTCGTTTCAAACAACGAGCGGTACTCGTAGTCGGTTTCGACCGCGAGGCGGGCGAGGACGGTGTCGGCTGGACCTGCCCCGAAGGGTGGCTGGGGACCTGCGATGCGATGTGGTGTATCGGTGGTGGCGCCGCATAGTGGGAGGTTCGGCGAACGCGCGCTGTCGACGCGAGGTTCGGGGAGTGTTCCAATGGCGAGACGTTCACCGCCGGGCAACTCGATCCAGCCCAGCGACATCGTGGGTCCGATCGCAAGGAAGGCGTTGGTGCCTGTAGGCGTGGAAGCGGAGGCGCGATACACCGCGATGTCCGGAGCCGCATGGTTCCTCTGCACACCGTCTGCGCCGACTACGACGACGCGCGGCACAGCGGGGTTCTGGTCCAGAATCAGTTCAAGATCAAACCCGCGTTCCAGGCCGAGCATCGAGCAGGGGATCACGATGCGGGGATGTCGCGACCCATCGCAGTTGATGTCGACAACCAGACTCCCGCTCACGGTCCGGGAAACGGCGACGAGTGGCGCATCATTAACAGCCTGATCGGTCGGCAGCGGTAAGGCCATCAAGCCCGCGGCGATGATTGTTGAATGCAGCACGCTCGACTCCCATTTGACTTGGTCTCACCAAGACCTGCGACGGTAGCACGACGGCCGTCATATGGGAACAGAAAATGCAGAATGCCCTATTCAGAATGGCACAGTGGCAGGCGATCCCCCGTGAGGTTGCCTTGGGGCCGTTAGCCGAAGAGCGTCGCTACAACGGCTTGGCTGTGGATGAAGTTGCTGCCGGAGAGGGGGCCGAATTCTCCAGCTGCGAAGAAGCCGGCGAGTGGGGGGTCGTCGAGCCGCTTTCGAATGATGGCAGTGTCGTGCCCGACTTCGCCAAAGAGTCGCTGTCCTCTGCCGTTGCATGTGACGAGGAAGGTGGCCAGTGGTGGGTCATGGAGTTGTTGGCCGTCAAGCAGAAGTTGCAGGTCTTCATGCGAGGCTTGCGCGTCGCGGAGATGTACCTGCACAGTTTGGCCGCGTCGTGGAAGTTCACCAATTGCGATGGCCTTCTTCTCTTTCTCAACACCAAGCACATTTCGGACGACAAAGTCACCGCGTCCGAGTCGCTTCTTGCTCGCGTCAATGGCGCGGCCAACGAGCAGTCCGCCGGAAAGGAGTTGCCGCTCGTCCTCAGGCAATTCGCTGAGCATGTCACGAACGGTGTCGAGCGCCGGTCGACCGTCGAGCCCGGTCAAGATATTGCCGTCGCATTCTGTGACGACGACAGGGTGTCCAATCGGTCTGCATCCTTGGCTCACAATGGTGCGAACATCGATGTCTCCAGAGATCGTGAGGCCAATCGCTCCGGCATCTTGAACAACATCATCAAGGATTAGTCGGTTACAAGTTGGCTGCGAAGCCCCAGAAAGCAGCCCGCCAGTGACGGGAATGGTGTGCCCGCCGCCGAGGCAACTTCCAATAGCGGGCAACATTCGAGTTGATGGAGTGCTGAATGGATCGGCGAGTACCAGCACGCACTTTGTGTCGGTACCGGCGTCGATGCGGGCGGCCATTGCCTCTGGCTGCGAGAGCGGGATGGGCTCCCACGGCGTTGTTCGCCAGGGCGACAAGCGGATACCGTGTCCATGGGGCCCGAATCGCAGGGCCATGGCCGACATGCCAGCAATACCCTCGAGTTCCCGCCCGTCGCCGAGTACCGATTCCACGGTGCCAGCGAGCAGGTGGCCCGGAACAAGCATTCGTCGCAGGTCATTGCACGCGTCAGGCAGCGCGGCGGTGTGGTGGAAACTGGCCATGAGCATGACAATGTCGGGCGCTTTGCCAGCAAGCGCATCATGTAAGGCTCCTGCCACTTCATCCGCTGCGGTGCGGGTGTCGTGGTGTTCACTGGTTGCCGATGCAGCGATGCGGCTAGTTGGGTCGCCGCGGACAGTGTGTGTGATCATGCCGTGATGGTACGGGGAACACGCCCATTTGCCATACCATTCCCACCCATGCCAGTGAAGACGTCATCCGGACTCCGTGAAGCGGTCGCTCAATGCGTCCATAATGGCGTGGCTGCTTTGCGGTCGTTGCAGCGATCCGACGGCCATTGGTGCGGCCTTCTGCAGGGCGATTCAATTCTGGAGAGCGAGTATCTCTTGATGAAGTTCATTCTTTCTCAAGAGAATGAACCCATGCGAGATGGATCGGGACGTGAGACGCTTGATCGTATCGCCGCAGGTCTTCGTCGTCAGCAGCGACCCGATGGAACCTGGGGGCAATACCCGGGCTCCGACATGGATATCAACGCGTCGGTGAAGGGCTACTTTGCGCTCAAATTGATGGGCGATGCTCCTGATGCACCGCACATGGTTGCCGGCCGCGAGGCAATTCTTGCAGCAGGTGGCGCTGAGAGGATCAACACATTTAGCAACTTCTACTTGGCGTGCCTTGGCCAAGTATCGTGGAACGCGGTGCCGTCCATTCCGCCCGAGATTATCTGGTTGCCGCGTTGGTTCTATTTTCATATGTCCAAGGTCAGTGCGTGGACGAGAACGATGATCCTGCCGTTGGCGATTGTGACAGCGCTGCGTCCAACGCGTGAACTGCCGAAAGACGTCCACATCAATGAGCTTTTCATCGATGATCGTGCGCGACATCGATTGTCTCGGAGTGAGGAAACACCGGGGTTGTGGTCCATATTCTTCTCTCTTGTGGACTCAAGTTTGAAGCTGGCGCATCGTGTTGGCACATCGCCATTCCGGCGGCTCGCAGTTCATCGTTGTCTTGAGTGGATTCTTCGTCGAGCATCACAGGATGGCGAGGCTGCTACCGACGGCCTTGGCGCGATCTTTCCGCCGATGGTGTACATCCAAGTCGCGCTTCAAGCACTTGGCTGGGATCGAAGTGATCCCGTGCTGCGGCGGGCAGAAAAGGATTTAGATGACTTCTTTGTGGAGAAGTCAGATGACCATGGTGACTGGATCATGATCCAACCATGCTTCAGTCCGGTGTGGGACACGGGCTACGCGTTGTATGCGTTGACTGCCTGCGGGTTGGCGGCAGGCGACCCAAGCGTTGATGCCGCGAGCGCCTGGCTGCTCGGAAAAGAATGTACGTTCCGTGGCGATTGGGCAGACGGTGTGAAATTGCCGGTTGACGCGAGCGGCTGGTTCTTTGAGTATCACAATGCGTGGTACCCAGACGTTGATGACACGGCGCAGGTTGCGATGGCACTTCATCGAACAGGTCGCTCAGATGGAATCGCGGCCGGCGAGCGTGGCGTGAAGTGGCTGATCGCGATGCAGAATGATGACGGCGGGTGGGCTGCATTCGATCGCACCAAGCACCGGCAGATCTTGGAGTACGTGCCATTTGCCGACCACAACGCGATGCAAGACCCATCGTGTCCCGACATCACGGGGCGCATTTTGGAGTGTCTCGCGTGGCATGGCTACACGACCGAGGACGCCGTGGTGCAACAGGCCATTGCCTATATCAAGCGGGAACAAACTGAAGATGGAGCGTGGATCGGACGCTGGGGCGTGAACTATCTCTACGGTACATGGCAGGCGTTGCTCGGCCCTATTCGGTGTGGCGTGTCACCTGATGAACATTGGGTGCAGCGAGCTGGCGAGTGGGTTTCGAGCGTGCAAAAGCACGACGGGTCATTTGGCGAGACAGCCGATTCGTACATCAACCCGGCATTGAAGGGAACGGGAATCAGTACGCCGAGTCAAACTGCGTGGGGATTGATGACAATGATCGAAGTTTTCGGGGCGAGCGACGAGCGGTGCGGCCTTGCTGCGAGTTGGTTGTGCCGTGAGCAACTCACCGAAGCGACCGATGAGGACCCTGCGGGGTCATGGACCGAAACGGAATTCACCGGCACAGGCTTCCCACGTGTGTTCTACCTTCGATACCACATGTACAGGTTGTATTTCCCGTTGATGGCGGTGGCAAGGTGGCGGGGGCCGTGCTCGTAGCGACAGGCTCGTCCTTAGAACGGCGCTGGATCTGTCACAGTCATCGATTCATTGGTGGCCGGATGGGTGAATGTCAACAACGTGGCATGGAGACACAGCCGTGTTGCCATCGCGATTGCTTCTGGCGGGGCATAGAGGTCGTCACCGAGAATTGGATGCCCCATGTGTTTGAGATGCAGACGCAACTGGTGACTCCGCCCCGTTCGGGGTCGTAATTCGAGCCGAGTCCTGTCACCGAGTCGTTCAAGGACTCGCCACGCTGTTTGTGAAGGCTTACCTTCGACTGGGTCGACACACTGCCGTGGTTTGTTCTCGAGATCCTTTCGGATGGCGGCGTCGATGAGTCCTTCGTCATCTATTGGTTGCCCGGCGACAATTGCTTCATAGTGCTTGGTGACGAGTCGGTCTTGAAACTGAATACTCAGTGCCCGGTGGGTCGCCGCATCCCGTGCAAGCACGATCACGCCAGACGTGTCGCGGTCAAGTCGGTGAACGATTCTGGCGCCGCTGTAGACGGCGGCGGCCCGGGAGACGAGGCAGTCTGCTTTTTCTGGGCCGATTCCTGGGACCGAGAGCATTGGAACGGGCTTGCGAAAAACAATAAGCCACTCATCGGCATGCAAGACCTGAGGGAGTCCAGATGGGGGCGTGGGATGTGTTTGGTGAGTGCTCATTGTGTGTTCAGGAGCTATCGTAACCATGATGCGTTTGGTACTGATTATCACGTTCGTGCTCAATGGGCTCTTGCTTGGCTGCGAAACACATCGCATCGAGTATCGCAAGCGGCCATCTTGGGCGCGGTTGATGGGCAGTGACACACCAAGCTCAACGATTACCGCCGATGGAACTGAGATACGTTGGATCGACGATCAGCCGAGTGACTTACAGGGCTTTGAGCAGACGATCGGGCAGGACCGCATCCGGATCCGGACCGACAATGAAGACGGAACGGTCGAGCTGCAGACTGTGATTCCAATGCATCTTGTGGTGAATCTACATGAATGCCTTCGCCGCTCTGAGTACAGGGTGATTTGGGAGCAACTTATCAGCATGTCTCAGCGGGCGTGGTACGAAGATCGTGGTGAAGGCGGATACGACGAGTTCTTGATGTACTTCCAGCGGAACCGTAAACCGATTGCAAGCATGCTCAACCGTATGCAGGCTGGCAAGGTCTATGGCGACGTTGTGTCGGATGTTGGAGAGCAGCATGGCATTGTGTCACTGCGGCCACAAGTTGCCTACGATTTTCCACTCTCGTCCATACGCATTGTCCGCGAAGGCAGCGATTGGAAACTCCAAGACATACAGTAGTGCAGTGCGCCGAGCGAGTTCGCGGGCTACTGCTCTACTGTTCTATCGAGCTATTGCAGCGAAGCCGCGCTAGACGCCAGCTTCTTCGGGTTGGTCACCATTGTCTGAGTCGGCAGTGGCCTCGCCTTCTGGCAGTGGCTCGGACTCGAATGTCAGGTGATCATCACCCTCTTTGTGTGTGACCTTAATCATTTGACCTGCGCCGTATTCACCTGCAAGCAGGGACTCGGCTAGGGCATCTTCGATATAGGTGCTGATGGCGCGACGCAGTGGACGAGCACCGAAGTCTGGGTTGTATCCCTTCTCGATGAGGAAGTCCTTAGCCTTCTCGCCAAGTTCCATGTCCATCTTCTTGTACCGAAGTCGGTCGCACACCTTGGCGAGTTCCAAGTCGATGATGTGATACAGGTCGTCCTTGACAAGCGGTCGGAACACAACGGTGTCGTCGAGTCGGTTGATGAACTCGGGGCGGAAGAACTTTTCAATCTCGCTCATCAGCGACGTTTTGATCTTCTCGTAGTCTTGAATCTCTTCGCGTTTTCCGAAGCCAAACGAAGAACCGCCCTTGATGAGATCAGAGCCGATATTACTCGTCATGATGATGATGCAGTTCTTGAAGTCAACCCGGCGGCCGAACGAGTCGGTCAAGCGGCCTTCTTCCATGATCTGCAGCAGCATATTGAATACATCTGGGTGTGCCTTCTCAACTTCATCAAGCAGCACGACTGCGTATGGCCGACGGCGGATCTTCTCGGTGAGTTGACCGCCTTCTTCGTAACCGACATATCCGGGAGGGGCGCCGACCAGTCGTGAGACGGTGTGCTTCTCCATGTACTCAGACATGTCGAGATAGATCATGGCTTCTGGGTCGCCGAACATGAATTCACTCAATGCCTTGGCAAGGAGTGTCTTGCCCACGCCGGATGGACCGACGAAGAGGAAGGAACCCATTGGGCGATTCGGATCTTTGAGGCCAGAGCGGGCCTTGCGGATCGCGCGGGACACTTGCTTTACTGCATCGTCCTGGCTCACGACCGTGCGGTGGAGTTCCTCTTCGAGATTTAGCAATCGCGCCGACTCGGCTTGTTCGAGCCGCGTCAATGGAACGCCGGTGATCTTTGAGACCGTCTCGGCAATGACATCAGCATCAACTGTGCCGACGATATCGCTCATGCGATCACGCCACTCTTTCTGCACCGTGTCCTTCTCGGCACGCGCCTTCTCTGCTTGGTCGCGCAGGTTAGCGGCCTTTTCGTAGTCGGCGGCCTTGACGGCGTCTTCTTTTTCGACTGTCAAAAGCTCGATGCGGCTTTCGAGGTCAGCAAGATCTGGCGGCTTGGACATCGACCGAAGGCGAATCATGGCGCCGGCCTCGTCAATAACATCGAGTGACTTATCTGGCTGAACGCGGGCGGGCATATACCGCGTCGAGAGTTCTACGGCTTCTTCGATGGCCTCATCGGTAATGGTGACGCGATGATGCTCTTCGTACTTGATGCGAAGGCCCTTGAGGATCTCAATAGTTTGCTCAGCACTTGGTGGCTCAACCGCGATGCTCTGGAATCGTCGTTCGAGCGCGGAGTCCTTCTCGATGTATTTGCGGTATTCATCGAAAGTTGTGGCGCCAATGCATTGAACTTCACCACGGGAGAGTGCGGGTTTGAGCACATTGGATGCATCGATGGCGCCCTCAGCACCACCGGCACCGACGAGCGTGTGCAGTTCGTCAATAAAGAGAATGACATTCTTCGCACGCCGAACTTCGTTCATGACGGCCTTGATGCGTTCTTCGAATTGGCCACGGTATTTGGTGCCGGCCACCATCATCGCTAGGTCAAGTACAACGACGCGGCGGTCGTGCAGAAGGTCCGGCACTTCATGATCGATAATGCGCTGCGAAAGACCTTCGATGATTGCCGTCTTACCAACGCCAGCTTCACCGAGCAATACCGGGTTGTTCTTCGTGCGGCGGCAGAGGATCTGCACGAGGCGTTCGATTTCCTTGGTGCGGCCAATGACAGGGTCGAGCTCGCCTGATTTGGCAAGTTCGGTCAAGTCGCGTCCGAAGCTGTCGAGTGCAGGAGTCTTGCTCTTGCCACGGCGGGGGGATGCGGATGGTGCCTCTTCGCCGCCTTCGCCAACTTCTTCCATTTCCTCAGGCTCGATGCCAGCCCCAAGTAGGTTGAGTACCTCTTCGCGGCCCTCTTCAAGTTTCACGCCGAGATTCATCAGTACCTGCGCCGCTACACCATCTTGTTCACGAAGCAGGCCAAGCAGCAGATGCTCGGTGCCCACGTAATTGTGGTTGAGGTGTCGCGCTTCCTCGATCGCATACTCGAGCACCTTTTTGGCGCGAGGCGTTTGTGGAAGCTTGCCCATGGTGACCATCTCGGGGCCGCTCTTGACGAGTTTCTCAACCTCAAGGCGGACCTTGCGAAGATCTATCTCAAGTGCTTTCAGTACGTTAGCGCCAACGCCGGAACCTTCCTTGACCAGCCCAAGCAGGATGTGTTCGGTGCCGATGTATTCGTGATTGAATCGCTGAGCCTCTTGGTTGGCCAGGGCCATGACCTTGCGGGCTCGGTCTGTAAGGCGTTCAAACATGGAAACTCTCCAAATCTTTGGGGCAGTGTTGGGGGCTGTGCGGACAGTCTGACATCGGGACGATGCCAGAGACGTTCCAGTCTATTCCGAAACTGCCGAAGATTGGTGGATTCAGGGGCACCAGATCGCAGATCCGAGGCGGTTCTGAGGGCTACATTCATAAACATAAAGGGCCTGCGGGGCTATGGCGACTCGTTTGCCAGTACACCATCAACAAGGCGGATGGCCCGATCGGCCCGATCGGCGATCTTGCGGTCATGGGTCACCATCACGATCGTCAGCCCGTTTCGGTGGGCCTCGGTGAGCAGATCGAGGATTTCAGCCCCAGTGTGCTCGTCAAGATTGCCGGTGGGCTCATCAGCGAGCAAGACTTCGGGACCGTTGACGAGCGCTCTAGCGATAGCAGTTCGCTGTCGCTCGCCACCAGAGAGTTCTCTTGGACGATGGTCGAGTCTGTGCGAGAGTCCGAATTGCTCAAGCAAAGATCGTGCCCGGCGCTTCGCGTTGTTGCGACCAATTCCGCCGGGGACAAGACCGGGCAGCATCGCGTTCTCCAGCACCGTGAGTTCGGGCAACAGGTGATAAAACTGAAACACAAATCCAATGGTGCGGGCGCGGTATCGATTGAGTTGCCGTTCTGGGAGGCCAGTTATGGGCGATCCCTTATGGAGCACATCTCCGCGTCCAGAGTCGGTTCGATCAAGCCCGCCGAGCACATGCATCAGCGTGCTCTTGCCGGAACCACTGCTTCCAAGAATCGCCAGAAACTCGCTGTGGTTCACATGCATGCTGCAGCCCTTGAGTACAGGCACATCAACGCGACCAAGTTGATAGGTCTTGTAGACGTCTCGGGCTTCTAGGATTGGGCTACTCATATCGGAGTGCTCCAACCGGATCGATGTCAGCAGCACGGGCTGCTGGAATCGCGGCAGCAATAACGCTACACACGGCTGCAGCGGCTGCCGTGATCCAAGCCGATGCCCAGTCGACATCGCTTGGAATATCAGTGAAGTAGTAGACCGCAGGATCCCACAGCACAACGCCGCCAGATTGTCGTAGCATTAGTTCGCCGATACCGAGCGCACCAAGAACGACGGCGCCAAGGATGCCAAGCAGAAGCGGCAGCAATTTGCAGCCGCGCCAATGCAGACCCCTCCAAATGACCAGTAGACCTGAGGCCGAGACGAGCGAAACGCCAAGCCACAATGGCGGCGCTGACATCGCATCGTGAATAGTTGGCATATTGGTGGTGATTAGCCAACCAAGACAGACACCTGCAATCGCCCCGGATACACCGACAAACAACCCGTAGAGCAGGAAGATGTACACGATGCCACTTCGAGACGCGCCAACGCTGCGAAGAATGCCAATGTCTCGCGTTTTCTCGTACACAATGGCCCAGAAGATTGCCACGATCAATGCGCCGCATACGAGGTAGACAATCGAGAAGAGCGTACGCATGAGTTCGCGTTCTTTCTCAACCGGCCCAATGAACGAGGCGTTTTGTTCTTCCCACGTCAAGATGCCAAGGCCTGGATCACGACCAAGACGTGGTGGTTGTTCGCTATCGGGAAGGTTTTCTGCGTCGCACTGGGCCTCGAACGAGCGGTACGCCGCTCGCACAATGTCACGAAGATCGGTCGCAGGAATTCCATCCTGCCCGCGAACGAGCACCATGGTGGCTCTCGCTGGCGATGTTCCCACGACGGTGGTGAGGTCATCCTCATCGACAAGTTCAGCCTCGTCGAGATGAGTCATCCGCTGTACGACATCAAGAGGCACCATCACTCGGGTTTGATCGATCAGATACACGCCGCTCGCAAACTCATTGGCAAACGGAAGCACAACGCTTTCGGGCTCGAGCATGCCGCCTCGGCTATCGATTGGGAGCGTGGTCAGTGTGCCTTCAAATCGAGGAAGCCACCAGTAGCCACCAGCCGCGACTCGGTATTCACCTGTGCTCGTGCGGACATTGGCTTTGGAGACATGTCGGCCCGGCACAATGGCCGCGCGGCCATTGCGGGTGAGGGTGAGGCCGTCGCGTCGCAGTTGCTCGCTGTCGTGTAAGCGCGGTTCAAGGTGTTGCATCGCTGCGATGGCCCCCGCGCCCAGGACCGTACTGTGTTCCTCGCCGTGGCGGAGGAACCATCCAATACGCTGCGCCAATTCTCGGTCGCTTGCAATCGATACGAGATGCCGGACCATCGCGTCGTCTTCAAGTTCTTCGTGATACGTCGCGCGGAGCAATGCCATGCGGTGCTGTTCATCAAGAAGCGGAACAACGGTGTCTGCAACTTCTTCGCTGCGGTGGTCGAACACATCTTGCAGAACGTCGGCTGACACATTGTCCGGAACGTTGTCCCATTGCAAAGTGTCGGAGAAGCCCGTGACAGCGGAGAACGACTCGGGCTCGATGCCCCAGATTTGAACTTGTTCACTTTCCTTGGCATCTCCTTCTGGGTATGGCATGCGAAGGAGGCCCCACGTGTCGACCACAGGCGTTGCCGCCACGATTTCAGGATGCTCTTCAATAGCAGCGATCAGGGTGTCGTACTGGGGTATCCCGCGAATGGGGTATGTGATGACCACGTCGCCCATGAGCGTTTGGCCTGAAGACCGCACCATGTTGAGGAAGCCAGTCATGACCGAAATCACCACAATGACCAGGGCGACGCACAGCGCGACGGCGGCTACCGCAAGTAACGGAATCATTCGGGTCGTCAAATAACGACTAGTAAGCAGTGGTTGATACATCGGTGTCCTGACAGGTCAGGCATAGTATCCGCGGGGGCTCGGCCAGTCAGATCGTTCATGACCCAGTTTTTGCATGGGGTGGCATGAATCGCGGTGTTCGGCGAGGTTCGCATGGTGCCCCCGAGATACCATTCCATGCTCATGGACACACTCTTCATCCTGTGCATCGTGTTCGCATCGCTGGCCGCCTGTGCCGTGATCTGGTGGTCCGTCTTGATGGTCAGGATCGGGCGAATGCTCTCGACTGGGATATCAGTGCGTCGTGGGCTTCAGGAACCTGCTGTCGATGAGTTGGTGTCCATCATCGTGCCAGCTCATAATGAAGAACGAGTAATCGCGACATGTCTCGATTCACTGCTCGCTCAGAAGTGGGATCGACTGCAAGTCATCGTGGTGGCTGACCGGTGTAGCGATGCAACCGAGGCCATTGTGACTGAGCGTGTGGAACGTGATGATCGTGTCACACTTATTCGCAATACCGATTGTCCTGAGTCGTGGGCTGGCAAGTGTCATGCACTTCGGATTGGAGCCGAGCACGCTGAAGGCGACATGCTCGCCTTCATCGACGCAGATACGGAGGCGCATCCAGACTTACTACGAGCTGCAGTGGGAGAAGCAAAGCGGCGAGATACCGCGTTGCTGAGCCTGCTGACTGATCTCAAGAGCTGCCATTGGTTCGAACGCTGCACGCAGCCTGTCGCCACGATGGCCTTGATGTCACTCTTTCCGCCCGACCGCGTGAATCGTGACGATCGCGCACGGACATTTGCCAATGGCCAGTTCATGTTGTTTGATCGAGACTGGTACGAGGAGGTAGGCGGGCACGCTGCTGTCAAGAACGACCTGCTTGAGGATATTGCCTTTGCGCAAGTCATCAGCAAAGCCGGGGGCCGCGTTAATATTTTGCAGTCTGACGGCTTGCTGGCGTGTTCGATGTATGGCACCCGCGAGGAGTTTCTGCGTGGCTGGATGCGTATCTTTCTGGAGGCGACAAGTCGCGGCTGCAAGGCGCTCCGAAAGCAGTCGCGCCGTCAGTTGCTCGTTGGCTGGGCCGTGCCCGGCGTGTGTGTGATTGCAGTCGCGTTGGGGTTGATCTCGTCTGGCCCTGCGGCCATGATCGCCTTATGGCTTGGGGCTCTGGGACTGTTCTTGCAGTGCATTGCGCTTGGGTGGACGTATTCCATGGGACGCCAGCCGGTGTGGTCAGTCCTCCTCTTTCCAATCGGCGCATGGGAAGTGTTCCGTATCATGCGGTGGGCCGAGCGGACTTTGCAGCAGGGCGAAGCAGTGAGCTGGGGCGGTCGTGAGTATGTACTGAAGCCGCGCGGTGAGCGCTGAGTTCTATTCCAACGCTTCACGCCACTCCTGCAATCGATTGACATCTGTCATGACATACGAAAGTGGCGTAATGGTCACGCAGCCGTTGCGAATGAGATCGACATCTGAGCCTTCGGTCGTGCTTGTGAATTGCATGCCTTCACTTGCCGACCAGTAGTACACTTGGCCGGCGGGGCTGACGCGGCGCTCAAACCCTTCGGCAAGAGGTGCGGCATTCATGCCCACCACTCGAAGCGGTGGCATTTCAGCATTGGGCGATTCAATCGGTGGGATATTGACATTGATGACTTCGTGCGGCGTGAGTGGTCGTGTTGCAAGGATGTGATCGATGGTGGTTCGGGCAATGGCCGCGGCTCTGTCCCAATAGATGCGATCGCGGTTCTGCAGGTATAGGCTGACCGCAATAGAGGGCACGCCAAGGAATGCCGACTCAACGGCCGCGGCGACTGTGCCCGAGTACAGAATATTGATCCCCACATTGGCGCCGGAGTTCATGCCGCTAATCGTGAGATCGGGCCGTTCTCCATCGCCAAATGCTTCCGGCCAGAGTGATTTGATTGCCAATTTGACGCAGTCGGCAGGTTTGCCGTCAATGGCCATGCCACCAAAGGACGGTGTGACTTGAATGGGCTCAACCATTAGTGGATTGGTGTACGTGATGCCGTGGCCTGCGGCGCTTTGCACCGTGAGTGGCGCAGCGGTCCAGACGTCGCCAAGATCTTCAATGGCAGAGTGGAGAGACACAATGCCAGGGGCATGGATGCCATCATCGTTCGTGAGCAAGATCTTCATGGAGTCCATTGTATGGCGACGAGGAACTACTTGAAGGTCAACTCGAACACGATTGGAATGGTCTCATCTCCAGTGAGACCTTTGAGGTCTTTTCCAGATGCTCGCCATCGGTACAAAGATGTGATGACCTTGCCGAGGTATCCAGACATGCTGTTGGCCGGTTGCCACCGCATTGTCTTGGATCGCGGATCAGGCGTGCCGAGCGAAATGCGTCTGGGCTTTCCGAGGCGATCAAATTCCAACTTGGCCACGATGGAAATCCGGCCAAACTGCAATTCCTCGTATGGCGTGAGTTTGGGTCTGAACGTCCGAACTTCAAGTCCTTGAGCGGCAACAGGTCCGCCTGGGCGTTTGACGTTGACTGGATGGATGGCCGTCGCATCAGAATCGCGGTCGCTGGCATTGGGGACCGGTGGCAAATCCTCGGCACCTGTTGCTGAGGGGCCAGTTTGGGGCTTGGGGGGGCCTGGTGTTGGCGCGTTGTCTCCGCCCGTGGGCGCAGGCGGTTGAGGCGGCTGCTGTGGTGTCGGCTTTTGGGCTGGCTTTTGTGGCGACGGAACGTCGCTTGGCGTCTCAGATGGTTTTTCAGCCTCGCCTTGTTTATCTGTCTCCGAAGGCACTGGCATGGTGGCATCAGGAGCCTGCGGAAGCGGTGCTTGTTCTGGTCGTGGTTCCGGAGTGTCTTGTTCGGGCTGTGGTTCAGTCGGTGTGGTAGTGGGCTGCTGGCTTGGTGTACTTGTCGGCGCCGGATTCCCGCCACCGCCATCTGCAGCACCGCCGGCTACGAACTGAGCCTGTTCAAGTTCAGAGAGTTTGGCCATGTGCTCGCGATACTGCTCATATCCAATCCAGGTCAGCGTGGAGGCTTCGGACTCTTCGATACCAAGCGTGACCTCATCTTCTGGTGGTTCGGGCATGAAGTCCGGTGGCTGCACATCATCGTCAAAAAGCGAGTCTTCGTTGTTGGCTCCTGTGTCGGCTGTGAGGCCCGGCACAATCAAGAGCGAATTGACAAGGCACGACACTGCAAGACCAATGCTCAGTCGTGTCCGTTCGGCGATCATGGGGTTGGCGCAGCTGATGTGTCTTCGGTGGCGGCGCCGACCAACTTGATGTCAATGCCCGCGCGGTGCAGTCGGTCCCACACTGTCGTGAGCAGGGGCCCCCGGTCAGTCGTGCCATCGCCTGCTTCGAGAACGAGGTAGACAACAGTATCGGGCGCATCGGCCTGGGCGGCTGTAATGGCCTCGAGCATGCCTTCTGGACCAGTTTGATCTTGTCCGACAAATACTGATCCATCGAGCCGCAGAGTGACGGCGATGGCGGGGTCTGGATCTGCCGCCTCGCCCGAACCATATGACTCGAGTGGAACGGGCAGCATGTCAACACGCACCATGAGCACCATGGCGTACACAAAGAACGTGAGGATGAGAAAGATCACGTCGATGAGCGGCATCATTTCGATGCGCATATCGGGCTCGGCTCGGCGAAGCCGCAGCATCGGTCAGGACTCCGCCGATTCAGAGTCGTCCGCATCGGAGCCCGGACCAATGCCAAGCTGAATTTCCGCGAGCGACGTGGTGACGTCAGAGGCGAATGAAAAGATGCGATCGAGTCCGGTGGCGATCATGGCTGACCAAATGGAGTCATTGACTGAGCAGATCAGGAGCCGTCGATGGCAAGCCTCAAGAAGCTTGCGAATACGGAGCAGACTGCCGAGGTTCGAAGAGTTCACACTGAATACGTTCTGCAGGTCAACGATGACGTGCGGTACGCCTTCATCACCCTCGTGTCGAATAGCGTCGAGTTGGTCAACGAGCGCGTCCATATCTTCTGAGAACATTGGCTCATCGCCAAGTTCAGCGATGGTGATGGTGTCGGACCAGGAATTCAGTGGCATGGCCTGCAGGCCTCCCTATCAGGTGTTCTCAAGATTCTTCGGTTGGCGAATCTACAGCGTCATCGGTTGATTCTTCGGCAAGTTTGGCGGCGGCGATGACATGATCGCCTGACTTGAGATTGACAAGCCGCACGCCTTGTGTGTTGCGGCCAATTCGGCTGATGGAGTCGGCCCCAATACGCACAAGCATGCCGCTCTCGCTTGCAAAGACGATTCCGTTGGACCCATGGACATTGCGAATCGTCACGACCGGGCCGTTTCGGCCCTCGGTTCGGATGTCGCGACGGCCCTTGCCGCCACGACCTTGTGGTCGAGTCTCGCCGTCTTGTGACCTGACAAGATATTCCACCATCGGCGTTCGCTTGCCGTAGCCATTTGCGGTCACAGTCAAGAGGTCCGCGTCGTCATCGACGCGAACCATGCCAACAACGACATCATCTCCAGCAAGGTCAATGCCCTTGACGCCGGCAGTGGTTCGTCCCATGACGCGGGCGTCAGACTCACAGAATCGAATCGACATGCCTGACGCTGTGGCAAGCAGGAGGTGATGGGCACCTTCGGTGTGAACAACGCGAACAAGGTCGTCGCCTTCTCGAAGGCTGACGGCATTGATGCCAGCTACGTTGACGTTCTTGTAGTCCTTGAGCGCAGTTCGTTTGACCTTGCCAAGTTTGGTGCAGAACACCAAGAAGTTTTCGCCCGCATCAAAGTCCTTGATGGGCAGGCATGTGACAACCTGCTCGCCGTCTTTGAGACGCAAGAGGTTGACGATCGCTCGGCCCTTGCCAGTTCGCGCGCCTTCTGGAATCTGCCAGACCTTGAGTTTGAATACGCGTCCGAGTGTCGTAAAGCACAGCAAGTCG
This sequence comes from Phycisphaerae bacterium, assembly GCA_018663565.1. Classification (GTDB taxonomy): domain Bacteria; phylum Planctomycetota; class Phycisphaerae; order Phycisphaerales; family SM1A02; genus UBA12567. The sequence goes on along the minus strand of JABJQE010000160.1, from coordinate 17,131 downwards.
TCATGCGAGCTTGCAGCAAAGATGAGTTCGGTGAAGTCGTCATCTGCAACCTTGCCGCTTGCCACGCCGCGCCCGCCGCGATGCTGTTCGCGGTAGGTGTCAGTTGGGAGGCGTTTGATGTAGCCACGGTGCGTGACTGTGACGACAACATGGTGTTCGGGAATCAGGTCGCCGATGTTGTAATCGTCAACTTCGCCATCTTCGATTTGCGTCTTGCGGTCGCTGCCATAGGCTTCGCGAATCTCTTCGCAGTCTTCACGGATGATGTCGAGGATGCGTTGTTCGTCAGAGAGGATGAGTAAGTATTCATCAATCTTCTCGACAAGCGCCGTGTAGTCCGCCACGAGCTTCTCAATTTCAAGGCCCGTGAGCTGGATTAGTCGCAGGGCACCGATCGCTTCGGCTTGCACACGGGAGAGGGCGAGTCCCTCATCGCCGCCACATAGTTCAAGAAGCGTTGGAGGAATCGTCTCGACTTGGGGGTGATCGCCCGCAATCTGGAATCGTCGCTCCATCAACTTGATGATGGCTTGTTCCCGCGTTCGGCATGACCGAATGAGTGAGATGACTTCATCGATGTCGCAGACGGCGAGGATGAGTCCTTCAAGACGGTGTGCTTGTTTGCGAGCTTCTCGAAGGAGGTACTCGGTGCGTCGACGTACGACATCACGACGATGATTGATGAAACAATCAATCAGCTGACGGATACCCATCGTGCGGGGTCGGCCCCGATCGAGCGCAATGTTGATTATGGACACAGTGCTTTGGAGCGGCGTAAATTGATAGATCTGCCGCTCGACCACATCTGGGTCAGCGCCGCGCTTGAGCTGTACGACGATGCGAGTGCGGTGCTTCTTTCCCGAGAAGTTCTTGATGTCCGCAATGCCCTGAATACGGTCAGCCTTGGCCGCGTCAACCATCTTATCAATGAGGTTGTTCTGCACGACTTGATAGGGGATCTCGTTGATCACGAGGCAAGAACGCCCTTTGATTTCTTCTTGATGGACGACACCACGAACAATGACGCGACCACGTCCGGTGGCGTAGGCGTCTGCGATGCCGCGACGGCCAACGATGGTGCCGCCGGTTGGGAAGTCCGGGCCAGGGATGATGGCCATGAGTCCGGCGAAATCAATACTTGGGTCGTCAATAACCGCGACAATGGCATTGCAGACTTCGGTGACATTATGTGGCGGCATCGAGCACGACATGCCAACGGCGATGCCGCTCGAGCCATTCACAAGCAAATTGGGGAACCGTGCTGGAAGAACTGTTGGTTCGGTTCGTGTTTCGTCGTAGTTGGCGATGTAGTCGACGGTGTCGAGTTTGAGATCCGTGAGCAACTCGCTTGCAGCATGGGTCAACCGAGCCTCGGTATACCGCATAGCAGCCGGCGGGTCGCCATCAATGGAGCCAAAGTTACCTTGCTTGTCGACAAGCATGACACGCATTTTCCAGCCTTGGCCCATGTTGACCAAGGTTGGATAAATGACCGATTCGCCGTGCGGGTGATAGTTGCCAGACGTATCGCCGGAGATCTTGGCGCACTTTCGATGTTTCCGGCCGGGCGATAAGTTGAGGTCATTCATCGCGACGAGAATGCGTCGCTGTGATGGCTTCAGGCCGTCTCGCACGTCTGGGAGCGCGCGGTCGGTAATCGTCGACATCGCGTACGTGAGGTAGCTCGTGTGCAGTTCTTGCTCGACAGGTTGTTCGATGATGTGCCCGATGTTGTCAGGCGGCGTCGTGTTTTCGTCCGCCTCTTCTGGGCGGTCGGCATCGGTCATGAAGGGGTGTCCTGCAGAGGCCATATGCAAACAACGCTAGGCCGAAAAAGTGTCCCGACATTGTACGTCATCTCGGGCCGCGAAGAGCCGATCGGTGCCTGCTATTGCACCTCGGCGAGCAAGAGATATTCTCGATTCCCTTTGCCCTTGCCGCGGCTACTTTTTCCGCCTCGAATGGGCGAAATTGTAGTGTTGATCGCGTGCAGCCCCAAGCCATCGAGACTCTCTAAAACTGCCAGCAACATGGCCTCGGCGACTTCGTCACTGAGGCGACCATCAACGAGGTGTTCGCGCCTCTGGGCCTCATTGAGTTCATAATGAGGTTTCACAAGTGAGAGGATGCGGCCGCCGTCTTTGATCCATTGTTTGGCGGCCGGGAGGGCGTGCCGCTGTGGCGTCCAGCCGAGGTCAAGCGTCACGAGGTCGACGCCATCTTCTGGCGGTTCTGCGTGCATCGCATTGCTTCGTTCTCGAACTTCAACACGTGGATCTTGTCGAAGTTTCCATGCCAATATGCCATATCCCGTGTCGAGTGAGATGACCGATGCCGCGCCGCCCCGGAGTAGGCAATCGGTAAACCCACCAACATTACATCCGAGGTCGGCGCACCGCAAACCGGTGACATCGAGATCGAAGACATCGAGCGCGTGTTGAAGTTTTCCGCCTGCTCGCGAGACGAGCGGAGTGGTATCGGGCGACTCGCTCAATCGATTGCCTTGGCCGAAACACCGACAATGGCTATGCCAGCCTGATCGCATGCTGCGATAACCTCGGGCCGATCAAGCAGGATGACTGCTCCAGCGCCAACTGCAATGCAGCCACAGCCTGCTTCAGAAAGTCGATCGATTGTATTGACGCCAATCGTTGGTACATCGGCGCGTCGGTCGTGATTACGCGAGGCAGTCTTGAGTAGGCACCAGCCCTTGGCGCGGCACAATTCACCAGCGCGATCGATCATGCGATCAGTGCCCTCTACGGCCTCGACGGCAATGATGTCACCTTCCCGTACGGCGATTGATTGCCCAACACCCATATTGGCGACGTCTTGAAGCAAAGGCCATCCAAAGGTGATGTCACTCGTCTGCGAGGGCGAAGGCGACTGACGGCCTAGCGTGCCAGCTTCGGCCATGTGTTCTGGAATGTGCGTTGTTGAGTCGATGAGTGTGATCCCACTGTTCGATAGTTCTTCGGCGACGGCTGCGAGAACAGCGGCGTCGCGGCGATCGTGTCGAAGTCGACGATACCAGAGACGCAGGGCTCTCCAATCGGGCAGATTCCGCACAATTCGAAATGGGTCATGCATTCTGGTCTTGGCCACACGGCCGACCATGACTGCCTCGTGCGCGTTCCAGCGTTGGAGGCGGCGGATCCAACCGCCCGGTCGATACAGCGAGACGTCGGCCCATTCATCGCAGAGTGCCCGAAGTTCTGGGTCCGGGTGACCTCGAAAAGCGACGCATCCAACCCGCAATCCGGCCTGCTTCATTCCTTGAGCGACGAGCACTGGAAGTCGCCCCTCTCCAGCAATGAGTCCAATGGTGTCGGGCATCATGGCAGGGTACCTGCTTGGCCACGATCAATCGGGACCAGATGGCACCATGCGAGTGGGGTCCACAAGGCCACGTGGCGTCTTGAGCAATCGATCAACCGCCGTAACCCCCTCAGATTCCACGAAAAACAGATTCTTTGCAGATGCCCGGACAAACCGGTGATGCACCAGATCGTCCAGCATGAGCAGCAGGGAATTCATGGCGCCGCCAATATTCACAAGCCCAATCGGTGATCCATGTTCTGCGAGTTGCCGGCCGACAAGTGCCTCGAAGAACTCTTCGAGGGTGCCGAGTCCCCCAGGCAGTACAAGAACCCCGTCAGCGAGTTCGAGCAGTCGTTTGCGGCGTTCTCGCATGGTGTCGAACACTTCAAGTTCATCGCAGATATCGCTCGCCTGCTCAAGGTCTACGAGTTGGGTGGTCGTGATGCCTATGAGCCGGCCGCCAGCCTCCTTGCAGCCCTCGCTGAGTGCGCCCATGAGCCCGATGCTTCCGCCGCCGAATACGACGGTGACACCACGCTCGGCGAGCGTTCGTCCGATTTCTCTCGCCGCATCGTGGAGTCGCTGGCTCGCTCGGGTGGAGGAGCTGCAGTAGACAGTGATTCGTTCCATATATGGCACGGTAGCGTGCCCTCGGCAGTGGCGGTTGGCCATGTCGGTGTGATTCGGGCATCATGTGCGTGTGACCACCAATGTTCTCATCCTGCTTGCGGCCTCATTTATCGTCGGTGTCATCGCGACGGCGATGCTTCGGCAGATAGGTCGCCGGTTGCGGACGATGGATTCGCCCGGCGGCGGCGGCGAGCTCAAGCAGCTGCGCAACGTGCCCAATATTGGCGGCATCGCCATTGCGTGGCCGTTGATTCTCATGATTGGCGGGGCGGGCGTACTCATTCTGTTGGCGCCCGGAATTATCACAGATGTCGCGCCCGCGGCGGCAGAGTGGACACAGCGGCTCGGTGACACAGCCCCAACCGCCATTGCATTTGCGGGCGTTCTTTTGGTTTTGCACATCATGGGCCTGCTTGATGATCGACGCGATCTTTCAGCGAGGCTGAAGTTGATTGTTCAAATCGTGCTCGCCCTTGTATTGGCAGTGTTTTTTGATGTTCGAGTGCTGCGGCAGTTCGATGGTCTGTTTGGCCTAGGCATTGCAGTGAGTGTTGTGCTCAGCGTGGCATGGATTGTCGTTATGACTAACGCCATGAACTTTCTTGACAATATGGATGGACTCGCCGCCGGCGTGACGGTTGTTGCCGGTGGATTGTTGCTCGTCACGGCGTTGCACTCCAATCAGTGGTTTGTGGCATCAACGCTGGCTGTGCTTGTTGGCACAACTGCGGGGTTCTTGGTATTCAATGTCTCGCCGGCCAAGATATTTTTGGGCGATGGAGGCTCGCTGGTCATCGGCATGACGCTTGCAGTGTTGACGATTCGAACGACGTACTGGGAACCCACAATCGAAGACAGTTCAAGCGGAGGCTGGTTCGTCGTTCTGATGCCGCTCGCGGTGCTTGCGATTCCGCTCTACGACATTGTGAGTGTGACGCTCATTCGATGTCGCCAAGGAAAGAGCCCGTTTCGCGGCGATCACCAGCACTTCTCGCATCGATTGGTGCAGCGAGGCCTGTCGCCAAGACGGGCTGTCTTCATCATTTGGTTGCTTACGGCGATGACTGGAATTATTGGATTGCTGCTGCCGAGCCTCTCGCCCTGGCAAGCCGCGATGGCCGGCGGGCAAATTGCTGTTGTGATTGGTGTCTTGATTCTTCTTGAGACCGGGGTAGATCGTTGAACGGCCGGCGAAACGTAGCCATAGTGGCGGCTATTGTGATTGCCGCTGTCGCGACGGGCCGCTGCATCGTGACGCTTCTTCCGGAGATTTGGTTTGATGTTGACCCAGTTCTGAATTCGACCCGTATCCCAGGTGTCTGGCCGAGTTGGCTGATGGTGATGGATGTTGTGCTGATGGCAGCTGCGGCGTTGGGACTTTGGGCCGAGGCGGGCTCGCGGCGGGGGGGCTCTCCGCTGGTCATGGCACTCTGGGTACTTCCGCTTGGCGTAGCTGGTGCTTGGGCCGTTATGGGGACCGATCAGGTGCGCGTCTTATTGCCATGGATTGCTGGGTTTACCGGGGCTGTTGCCATGGCCCATCTTGGCCGAGATGCTGCAATTCGCAGGACTGCACTTGCCGTAATGTTTGGCGTCGCGGGGCCGCTTGCGCTTCGTGGTTTGGAGCAGTGGGCGTGGGAGCTTCCTGACACGGTTAGTTGGTTTGCCGCCAATCGCGACGCGGTTCTTGGCTCGATGGGTCTTGAGCCCGGATCCGCTGAGGCCCTGGTGTATGAACGCCGAGTTCTGACTGGCGGCCCAACGGGCTGGTTTACAAGTGCCAACCTGCTGGCGACAGTGCTGGCTGCGTGCGGCGTAGCGTGGTTTGGTTTGGTTGTTGCGGCCAAGGTGCTTGGTCGGTCGGCGGTTGTTGGGGCCGTTGGCGTGATTGCGGTTGCAGCGGCTGCTATCACGACTGCGTTGACCGGATCAATTGGTGGCGTGCTTGTGCTTGTGCTTGGACTCGCATGTGCGCTGGCCGGCCTTGCTATGAGGTGGGTCCGTACGCGAGCGAACTGGCTCGCGATGGGGCTACTGGCTGTGTCGGCTTTGGCACCTGTGCTGGCGTTTGGTATGACCGCGGCAAGTGGGTCAACATCTTTTCCGGGCGTGCGGAGCATGTTGATTCGCTGGCAGTACGACGTTGGCGCGGCGCGAGTTTTTGTCGATCACGCTGCCATGGGGTCTGGGCCAGCCGGTTTCCAAGATGCGTATACGGCTGCGCGGCTACCGGGTGCTCCTGAAGAAGTTTCGTCACCGCATGCCATGGTGTGGGAGTGGACGAGCACGCTTGGTGTGTGCGGTCTCGCGTGGGCCGTTCTGGTTGTGGTTCTGGTGTGGTCGGCAGCATCACGTGGTTGGCGATTGGAGCCGCGTACTGATGGTCGCGTGTGGTGCGTCGTTGCCGGGTCGATGCTGGCGCTTCTTCCAGCCGTGCTCGTAGCCTGCACGGATTGGGGCGACATTGACGACGCCGGTCGCATTGTCCGGGTGGCCGGGTGGATTTCGATGCCTATCTTTGCAGTGGTCGCGTGGCGGTGTCTGGTTGGATCAATCGCTGGCTGGGCCGTGCTTGCTGCCGTTGTGCTGCTTGTGATGCACGCACAGGTTGAAATGAGTCTTCAGAATGCCGCGAGTAGCGTGTGGATTCTTGTGCTGCTCGGACTTGCTGCGCCGGTGAACTCAGGTGTTGGCCGCGGCTTGCCCATTTTGGGCGGTGCTGTGGCGGCGGCCTTATGTGTTGGGGCGATGTGGGTTGGTGTTCTGCCCCAATTCCGGCAAGATCAGCGTGTTGTTTCCGCAGCAACGCAGTTGGTGTCGGCGGTGGCCGACTCAACGCCACCTGAGTTGGCCGCTGCGCGGGACCGGGCTGCGAGCGAGCTTCGAGAAACGTGGGCGATAAGCGGCGACCCACTCATGATGGTTCATGCTGCCGAGCAACACATAGCAGCTGCGAGAAACGTGCAATCAGACAAAGCCGCCGCGGTGAAGTGGCTCGTGCTGGCAGAAGAAGAGGCCATGATTGCCTTTGCATCTGGGCGACTTGTGGGCGGACGATTGGCCCTCGAGGCGTTGGGCGGCCAGATCGCGCTTGGTGAATCAGACCAACGCGTTGCTGCAGCCGTGACACTCGCTGAGCAGTTGTGCCGCCAAGACCCAGCGGCTGCGATGGCGTGGATTAATCTTGGCCGCCTGCATGAGCAATCTGGTGATATTTCACAGGCCCGCCTGGCATTTGAGCGAGCGATTGCATGCGACGACGCCAATACGATTGATGTTTTGCAGCGACTTCCGCAGGCTGTTCGGTCGATGGCCCAGCGAGCTACTTCGTCATCACCCGTGCTGCGTTGATGGCCTCAACAACTTGGCCGATTGTATAGAAGTCCTCTTTGAAGACCTCTTCGCCGTTTGGCGCAATGACCACCAAGAGTGGAATCTGGTGCCGCCCGACAGCCTGCAGCATGTCATTGCCTTGGGTGTTGTTGCCGGTGAGGTCAATCTTGATGGGCGTGACCCATGGCTCGGCGAGCAAGGATGAAACTCCATCTGAGTGCAGGACAGTTGTTTCAAGCGCCTTGCAGTTGAGGCACCACTCGGCAGTGAACTCCAGAACGACGACTTGTCCATCATTCATGGCTTGTTCGAGTTTGGCCGGCGTGTACCACGTCCATTTGATCGGGCCATGGTCGGTCAGTATGACGGCGAGGGCAACGCCGAGGACTGCGACGAGCCCGCCAAGTGTGGTCATGGATGTTCGCCATCCGATGGCATGCCGTGGAAGGCTGAAGTCGGTCCGTTCGTGGTGTTCCATCTCGTGCGTCGGGGCCGAGTGGGCCGTGAGTTGCCACGTCCGGACGATGAGCCAGAGCCCGGCGAGCACTACAACGGCTGCGACAAACCAGAAGTACAGTCGGCTTGGCGGGGCAGGGGGTTCGGCGAGCATGCCGCTGAGTCCAACGCCCACGAAGTAGGTGGCGGCGGCAAGCATGAGTAGGCCCATGACTTGCTTGATGAGTTCGCTTGCTGGGCCTGCCTTGGGCATTTTATCCGTCAGGCTAGGGAAGGCTGCGAGCACCATGTATGGCATCGACATGCCAATGCCAATGGCAGCAAACGTGATGAGTGTCACGTTCGGACTCTCGGTGGCGGCCCACGCCATGGCGGCGCCCATGAACGGCGCGGTGCATGGTGTTGCAAGAACTGCGGTCATGATGCCAAAGAGAAATGATCCGGCCAGCGTGTCGTGCCTCGGGCTGACCATATAGACCGCAGATGGAAGACGGACTGAGAAGAGTCCGCACATGCCTACTGCCATGCCAGCAATAATCAGTCCGATGGCGATCGTGAAGAGTGGGTACTGAAAGAGCTGATTGCTTGCGGTGAAACCAGTGAGCAATGCAATTGAAAGTCCAATCCCAATCCAGAATCCAATGACGCCGAGACTCATGGCGGCGCCGAGCAATAATGTGCGTCCACGGTTTCCCGCAGAGCTTGAAATGGCCATGATTTTCAGGGGAATCACAGGAAGTACGCATGGCGTGAGGTTCAAGAGGAATCCACCGAGCGCTGCGACAATGAGCAGCAGGAGTAAGCCAAGTCTGCTGTCGGTATCGAGCCCAAATTCTAGGCCAAAGGCATTGAATTCGACATCGATATCGGAGAGATCCGGGGCAGCCTCGCCACCTCGAATACGACCAATGACACTGCCATCAAACTGAGAAAAGTCAGACTCAACTGCCGAGGCGCTGCCGGCAAGATCTGCCATCGACACAACCGAGATTGGTACCGAGATGCCATAGTCAAGCCATCGCTGCGATGGGTCCTCTCCGGGTAGCGGCGGTTCGGGTGTCGGGGCAAGGCAGTTGGTTGGATCACAGGCTTGAAAGACTGTTCGTACAGTGAGAGTTACATCACCGATAGTGGCATCGTGTGGCACCGTGACGGGCACATAGGCAATGGCTCGTCCCTCAAAGACCTTATAAGGGACGTCCGGCCCAGCGAACTTGACGATGATTTCATGAGGCGTGGGCCACTGGATCCAGCCCAGTTCGGGGACGAGCCGGTGATTGGAGGCGGACACGTGGATGGCGGTCGGGATGTAGTCCTCGGGGTCGCCGAGAGCTTCAGGGACTTCCGGGGCATTGGTGTGCACATGCCAAGTGGGTTGCTGGTCAAAGACTACGGCGAGCACCAAATCGCCCCCAGCGGCAACGCTGGTGCGGCTGGGAACAACCTCAATCTGCACTCGGTCGCGGGAATCGTGGAATTGTTGAGCTGAGGGTTGATTGAGGTCAATGCCCCCAAAGCCGAATCCACCACCACCTGGTTCGGCTGTGGCGGTCGCCACAGATGCCAAAACAGCGGTTGCAGCCAAGAATCGGTTCAGTATGAGCACAGCGGACCTCCATCCGAATTCACCCCACATCCTGAGGTTTCAACAGCCGAGGAAGTCTACTCGGCCAAGGTCGGCGAGTTGCGGCCTGATGCGGGGCGAGATACAATAGCGGGATTGGGTTGGCTCACCGCGTGGTGTGCCCCATGGCGTTTCCCGTTCTGTTTGGAGTGTAGTGGTGCTCAACAGCCCCGACCAACACGTTTCCTGCCATGTGGAGTGATCGACTCCATCCCTTGTTCGTGGCATTGGCTGCTGCGGATGCGTTCTTTAGGCCCACGCTCGCTGTGGGCCGATTTGGGGAGTTCCCCATGATCTGATCGCCGACCACATCTGGTCGCATCGGATTGCGGAGGCCCGACCATCTGGTCACCCTCGAATCGGAGCAGCGGGTCACGGCCTTGTTCAGGCAGTGGCCCTTTCGTTTTTACACCGATCGCAGGATTGGTTTTCAATACACACCGGTTTCCAAAGGCGATCTTGAGATGAATCCCGAAACAATCCGCTTCATCGATGCTATTGCTCGCGAACGCAATGTTGATCGTGAACTCCTGCTTCAGGATCTTGAGCAGGCCATGATTAGCGCCGCTCGCAAACACTTCAATTCACTTGATACCGAAGAGTTTGCCTGCAAGATTGATCCCGTTTCTGGGCAAATCACTATCTGGCAAATTCACGAGGACGGTTCCGCAGAAGTGATCCCACTCGAGTCACTTGGGCGGATTCCTGCGCAGACCGCCAAGCAGGTCATGATTCAGCGATTCCGTGACAACGAGCGGGCGAGCATTCTTGAGGAGTTTGGCAAGCGGCTCGGTGAGATTGTTACCGGCGTCGCGCACCGGTATGAGGGCGGGGCGCTCATCGTGCAGATCGATCGAGCCGAAGGCTTCATGCCTCGTTCGCACCAGATCCCAGGTGAGCAGTTTCATCAGGGCGATCGGGTCCGTTGCGTTATTCACGAGGTGCGTGAGGATGGCAATCGAGCCAAGATCGTGCTTTCAAGAAGCCACGAGGATTATATTCGGCGGCTGTTTGAGGCAGAAGTGCCCGAAGTCGCTGAGCATGTGATTGAACTCAAGGCCATGGCCCGCGAAGCCGGCTTTCGCACCAAGGTGGCGGTGGCATCGATCGACTCAAAGGTCGACGCTGTAGGCGCTTGTGTTGGCGTACGGGGCAGCAGAATTCGCAATATCGTCGATGAACTTGGCGGCGAGAAGATCGATATTGTTCGATGGAATGAGTCGAGTCAGGTGCTGATCGGCAACGCCCTCAAGCCAGCTGAAGTAAACGAAGTCAGTCTGTGTTTCGAATTGGGCCGCGCGACCATCATTGTTCGCGAGGACCAGTTGTCACTTGCCATTGGTCGCCGCGGCCAGAACGTGCGACTTGCTGCTCGCTTGACCGGCTGGGATATTGACATTCTGACTCCTGAAGAATTCGCCAAGGGTCTCGAGTTACTCGAGGAAACGATCAAAACCATCGAGGGTGTTGACGACACCATGCTCGATCGCATGGGCGCTCTGGGCATGATCAGCGTTTTCGATGTTCAAGATGTTGGGCAGAACACGCTCATCAATGACGTGGGCATGTCTGAAGAATTGAGCGAATTGGTGCTCACGACCTGCGCCGAAGCGGCCAAACTCGTCGATGAGCAGCAACGTCTTGAGAAGGAACAAGAGGAACAACGCAAGGCAGATGCTGATGCGGACGCTGTTGAGACAGCGGGCGTTGAAGGCGAATCAGCAGCAGCCTCGATTCTTGGGGAGGCTCCGCCCGTAGCGGAACCGACAGAGTCGGCTACAGAGGAAGTCACCGCAGAAGCAGCAGCGGCCTCCATCCTTGACGGCGGATCAAGCGAAACAACCGGGGAGCAGTCGCAGGGTTGATCGCATTGTGCGGTCAACATTGCTTTGGAGCGATATTTCGTGGCGAAGAAAACCACAACAAAACGAGTACACCAGATTGCCAAGGAACTTGGCGTCGCATCGAAAGATGTGGTTGCCAAGTGCAGCGAAGAAGGTGTGCCGGATATTACGAACCACATGTCGGCCATCTCTGTTGGATTGGCCGCAACAATTCGAGAGTGGTTTGGTAATGCCGCCACCGGTGGAACGGCCGTGCAAACGGCCGCCCCGGTAGACGTAGAGAAGGCTCGCGCAAAGGCAAAGAAGAAAGCGCCAGCGAGTGCGAAGGCAAGGAGGAAGGCGGAGCCGCCAACACAAACGCCAGTAGCGGCCCAAGTTATTGTGGAACCTGTTGCTGAGCCAGTTCCGACAGCTCCCGAGCCACCACCCTCAGCAAGCCGCGGCTCTGGCGTCATTGATCAGCAAGCCCGCGATTCTGCCCAAATCACCAAGTCACCGACAGAAGATGAATCCTCTCTGTCGCCTCCAGCACCAAACACGCCCGCCAAGCCCGAAAAAGTGGAGCAGGTCGGCCGGAAGCTGGAGTCCAAGAAGAAGGCAACGCTCGCCGGTCCCAAGGTTATTCGAGTGGAGAAACCAGAGGATCTTCCGGCTCCACGGTCAAAGAGTGCGCCGCGGCGATCGGGAGGCCCTGGTGCTCCTGACGCCCCCGGTGGCGCCGGTGGTCCAGGTCCAGGTGGCCCACCTCCTGGTCCAGGAATTGATCGAGGCGGCCGTGGTGGCAGCAGGCCAAATAGTCGTCGCCGTTCCGGCGGTCAAGACAGCCGCACGCGGACAGATGGTCGTCCCCAGCAGGGTGCTGGTGCTGGTGCTGGTCAGAGAAACTGGCGAGAACAAGACCTTCGCGAACGAGAACAACGACTATCCCGCAGTGGTGGGTACTTTCGCTCGGTGCGTCGCGACAGTGCGAAGCGAGCCTCCGGACCCACCGGATCGAGGGCGAAGTCGGCGCTCGATCTCGGCGGCAGAATCTCGGTAACCGAGCCTTTGACGATCAAGGCACTCAGCGCCGAGAGCGGTGTGAAGGCACGTGGCATCTTGCGATGGCTTGTGAGTGAAGAGCATGATGTCACCATGAGCTCGGCGCTCGACCCCGATGTGGCTATCGAGTGCATGTTGTCCTTTGGTGTGGAGCTTGAGGTCGTAGAGGCTAAGACTGCCGAGCAGCAAATCGCGGAGTCCTTCACTGATCGTGACATGAAGGACGAGCGACCACGTTCTCCAGTAGTGACCATTCTTGGTCATGTCGATCACGGTAAGACGTCGCTTCTTGACAGCATTCGCAATGCATCAGTTGCTGATGGCGAAGCCGGTGGCATAACGCAGGCCACCAGCGCATTCCGCGTGCCAGTGATTGTTGGTGATACCGAAAACATGGTGACGTTCATCGATACGCCGGGCCATGAGGCCTTTACGGAAATGCGTGCACGTGGTGCAAAGGTGACGGATATCGTTGTCTTGGTCATCGCGGCCGATGACGGTGTCATGCCGCAAACCGTTGAGTCAATCAACCACGCCAAAGCGGCTGGTGTTCCCATCGTTGTGGCGCTCAACAAGGTAGACAAGCCCGAAGCAACCGATGCCAATATTCAACGCATTCTTGGTCAATTGGCTGAGCATGAACTGAACCCAGTTGAATGGGGCGGTGACATCGAAGTGGTTAAGACAACAGCCATCAAGGGTGAGGGCATTTCAGATCTCCTTGAGATTCTCGACTTGCAAGCCCAGTTGCTCGAACTGACCGCCGACTTTGACGGCCCAGCCGAAGGCACCGTGCTTGAAGCCCAACTACAAGAGGGTCGTGGCGCGGTGGCAAGCGTGCTTGTGCAGCAAGGCAAGTTAACGAAGGGTGACTACATCGTGGCAGGTCGTGGCTACGGTCGTGTTCGTGACATTGTTGATGATCACGGCGATCGATCGCCAACGGCGTGGCCCTCTGAACCGGTGACTATTTCTGGTTTGGGCGAAGTGCCCGACGCTGGCGACCAGGTTTTCGTTGTGAAGAACCTCCGAGAGGCCGAGACGGCGGCGAAGGAACGAGTTGCCGCCGAGCGTCAGCGATCGCTCACGCGTGAACGAGTCACACTTGACAACATACTTGAGCACATGTCCGAGGCTGGCAAGAAGGAGCTTTCAATCATCTTGAAGGCTGACGTGCAGGGCTCGGTTGAGACAATTCTCGCGACGCTCGGCAAGATGGCGACCGAAGAAGTGCGGGTCACAGTGAAGCACGCTGCTGTTGGCGGCATTAGTGAATCAGACGTGGCACTTGCTGCCGTGTCTGATGCAATTATTATTGGCTTCAACGTGACGGCACCAGGCAAGGTTCGCCGAACAGCAGAAGATGCGGGCGTCGACATTCGCTACTACGATGTCATTTACGACATTACTGATGACATTGAGAAGGCCATCGTTGGCATGCTCGACCCAGAGCACCGCATGGAGTTGCTCGGACAGGCTGAAGTTCGAGAAGTCTTCCGCGTGTCGAAGGTCGGCATGGTCGCCGGTTGCTATGTCACGAGTGGATCGATTCAACGCAGTGCATTGATTCGTGTAACGCGTGAAGACATCGTGATTGAGAATGATCGCAAATTGTCGCAATTGAAGCGATTCAAGGACGACGCCAAGGAGGTCAAGTCAGGTCAGGAGTGCGGCATGCTCATCGATGGGTATGACGACATCAAGGTTGGCGACGTGCTTGAGTGCTATCTGACTCATGAAGTACGCCCAGGCTCCTGATTACTCGGTATGACACGGCACCAGGAACAAATTGACGCGGTCGTTCATCGCGGAATTCAGAAGATTCTGAGCCGTGGCTTGAATGATCCTCGCGTGCGAGGACTCGTGTCGGTCGTCCAGGTCAGCGTAAGCCCTGATCGGAGCCAAGCTCGAGTCGGATGTTCGGTTCTGCCGGAGAAGTATGCAGAGTCGGCGCTACATGGTTTGAATGCCGCATCCGGGTGGATTGGCCGCCGGCTCGGAGATGAGGTTCGTATGCGGCGCGTGCCTCGATTGAAGTTTGTGTTGGATCAGTCAATCAAGAAAGAGGCCCAGGTTCTTGGGGCCATTCAAGATGCGATAGAGCATGAAGACGAAATTGCCGCTCCCCGCAATGAGGAACACGAATCGTGAAGAATTCCAAGGAATACGGCGTGAAATTCGCCGCTCATATCAAGAAGCTGAAGAAGAGCTGTGACCCGCCAGAGATGGACGGTCCCCTTGAGGTATTGGTGTACTCCCAGCTCTTGTGGGAATCCACGTCGGCGCAGGCCGATACAGCCTGGGATGGCCTGAATGAAGTCATGGGAGACTGGCACGAACTTCGTGTCTCAACTCCGGCTGAAATCGCAGAGGCCTGTCATGACACATCGGCATTGGCATTTGAACGGGCGAAGCGTCTGAAGCTGATGTTGAACCATCTCTATCAACGCCATCATGAAGTCACCATGACGCCTGAGTTTGAGCACGGCAAGCGGGACTTGCGAGAGTCCATCGAGTCACTCGATGGCATGACACCATTCGTGGCCTCGCGTTGGCTCTTGCTCTGTGGCGACATAGGCGATGTTCCTGTTGACGATCAACTGTGTTGGATGCTTGCGAATGCTGGATGTGTTGAAGAGTCGGCATCAGTTGCAGACGTTGCAGTTTGGGTGTGCCGGCAGGTAAAGGGTGATCGTGCCCTGACTGTGCACAGTACGCTGCAGGCCTGGGTGAATGGGCAGAGTGAGGCCACGTTGAAGAAGCGGTCAAATGAAGAGTCTGCTGCTCAATCTGTCGCGAAGCGAGCGAGAACAAAATCAATTGCCAGTCGTAAGGCGGCCCAGCAGGTTGCCAAGAAGAAGAAGGTCGAAGCGGCTGCTCGGGCTGCTGCAAAGAAGGCCGCTGCTGAACAAGCTGCTATTGAAGCTGAGCAGAGAGCCTTGGAGCGTGAGGCTGCGGCCGCTTCAATGAAGAAGGCTTCGAAAAAGAAAGTTGCGAAGAAAGCACCTTCAAAGAAGAAAGTAACCAAGAAGAAGGTTGCGAAGAAGACGACCAAGAAAAAGGTCGCGAAAAAGTCGTCATCGAAGAAGAAGGTGACCAAGAAGAAGGTCACGAAAAAGTCGCCATCGAAGAAGAAGGTGACCAAGAAGAAGGTCGCGAAAAAGTCGCCATCGAAGAAGAAGGTGACCAAGAAGAAGGTCGCAAAAAAGTCGCCATCGAAGAAGAAAGTTGTGAAGAAGAAGACGCGTTCGACTAAACGCAAACGCTGATGTTTGCCGCCGGAACACTTCTCGTTAGCATCGTGTTGGCGGCCGATGCGGGGCGTGTTCCCGTCGACACGATCGAGCTGCTTGATCGGTTTGGAATCGCAGCTGAATCTCCTCCTCCAGGCCAACCGTGGCTGTCTAAATTGCATCGTCAGAGTGTCATGGCATTGGCAAATGGCCGTGAGGCCGAACTTTCTGGAAACGTAGCACTCGCCTTTGAGGCGTACCGGGATGCCGTCTCGGCTGATCGCAATAACGAAGCCGCATGGCTTGGTCTCGCTAGACTCGGCAGGGCTGTGAATGACCGCAGCTTGGAGATGGAAGCGTGGAAGCAGCGGCTCGTTCTCTGTCCACGCGACGCAGATGCCCTTCGTGTTATGGCGACCTCTGCGTTACGCAGTCATCGTGATGATGAGGCGTTATCACTCTTGCTTCGGCGCCGAGATGTGCCTTCGCATGATTCACCTCTCGAGATGGCTCGGTGGGATGCTGCTCTTGGTGTTCAACTCATGCGTGTTGGCGAAACCAGAACCGCAGAAGAACTTGTGGCCGCTGCCCGAGCGACGCTCATGCCGCTCGCAGTCTCATTGCCGGGGAATTCGCGTGAGCGCCATCGATGGTCCCTGGTGTTGCAGCAGCTTGTGACCGAAGGTTCGCGGCCATTGGCTCGAGAGCTTGCTGCTGCCCGGCTCGCAGGGAATGCACTTACCAATCGAGGTGATCGTGGTCGTTTTGCATCCACGTGCATTGCCATTGATGCTGCTGATGGCAATACCGATCGTACGATTGAACTGATCCGCAGTCTTCCACAAACAGACTTGCGACTCAAGACACATTTTCGAGAAGCACTCACGCCTGCGGAAATGTGGACGCATGCTTCGACCATACATGCAACGCTTGGTAACACTGCTGGTGCGATGGTGCTACTTGAGGAGGCGATCAAGCGTGACGAGAACCTTCCACTGGCGCTGAATAATCTGGGATACATGTTGCTCGAGCAGGGGCTCGACCAATCCCGCGCTGCGGGAATGATCGAAGAAGCGTGGGAGCGTGACCCCGAGTCACCGAGCAATCTCGATAGCCTTGGCTGGCTCCGGGTTGCCCAGGGGCGGCTCGCCGATGACCCAGCAGGACGAGGGGCGCTAAGTTTGCTTCGTGAAGCGGCAAGGCGATCAGACCAACTCGATCCAGTCATTCTTGAGCATCTCGGCGACGCCGAGTCACAAGCGGGCGAGTCGGAGTCGGCTCGGCGAACATGGCGGCACGCGCTTTCGGTTCTCTCTCATCCAGAATTTGAGAAAGAGAAACTTC
Organism: Phycisphaerae bacterium; assembly: GCA_018663565.1. Lineage (GTDB taxonomy): Bacteria > Planctomycetota > Phycisphaerae > Phycisphaerales > SM1A02 > UBA12567. Next base: position 305 of record JABJQE010000160.1, on the reverse strand, counting down.
GAACGTTCGATCTGATTCAAAGTGGAGACTGGGGAATACGGGTGACCTCATCTCGCGATCTGTATGATTTAGAATTCGGTACGAATGCAGATCGGCTTCGGGCCAAACTTGGTGTTGAGGACGGTGGCGCGAACTGAGTTCGCAGGAGGGTTCGAAATGGCTGGCCATAGTAAATGGGCAAATATCAAGCATCGCAAGGCTCGGCAGGACGCGGTCAAGGGACGCGCCTGGAGTAAGGCGAGCCGAGCCATCATGGCCGCCGTGAAGCAGGGCGATCCTGATCCGGACAAGAACCTGAAACTGCG
>JABJQE010000159.1 GCA_018663565.1 Phycisphaerae bacterium | reverse complement strand
CAGTAGTCGGGCTGGCATGTGACACACTTCGTACACAGGCGTTCTGATGCATGGATGCATCTTGCCTCAGGCACTGCCACGGATGGCATCGCCTGCACGGAAGCGTCCGATCCGCCGACCGGAACACGGCGGATCGGACGACTCCCGGTGTACTCGCGAGCCAAGGACGGCTCGCCTAAGGCGGCGGCACGCACCACGCGGCACGGATAGCCGCGTGCCTCGTCTGCCCGTGGACCTCGGTCTGCGGTGGATCTCTCGGTCGGTTCTCCCACGCAGGGCGGACCGGCACCTTCCCGGTTCGTGACGCGTCCCACCACGCGTCACGAACTATTTTTTGGGCAGCATTCAATAGTGCAAGACGTGGCCCCCACCCAAATGGGGGGTGCAATTGACGAGTTGAGGCTGAGTGACTCCAGCGCGACCTATTTGCTGTGCTACTCGCGGGCAGGTCCACTGCCGCCGATCTTGCCAGCGATGGGGGGCTTTTCGGCCAAGATTTGGTCGGCCACTTCGCGGCGGTGGACTTCAACCTCTCGGGGAAAGTCCATGGCGAGTCTGACTCGATCGCCTTTGACCGAGGCGATCCGGACGATCCCAATTGGGTTCGACGGATCTCCAATGACAACTTCTTCACCTTCCCGACGTGTGATCACAAGCATGATCCGGCTCTCCTGCCGACGCAATGTCGTCCTGACTGCTTTGACCGAGGTACACCAACCTCGACCCACCATCCTGTAGCGTACAGGAAGTCGCCCCCACCTCCTAGAGGATGGGCGTGGATCTCTTTGGTATCGGCTTGAACCCCACTCTGGGAGGGCTGAAATGGCTATGACTAACTGACTGCGACCACAGAAGTGACCTCAGGAATGAGCGTCTTGAGGTTCTGCTCAATGCCCCCCTTGAGCGTCATATCTGCAGAAGGACACTCAATGCACGCCCCGAGCAGTCGAATTCGCACTTCACCAGTCTCGGTGATATCGACGAGTTCAAGGTCGCCCCCATCCGCCTGAACGGACGGACGGATCGCAGCGAGTACCCGTTCAACCTGGGCGGTCAATGCGTGCGGCTGATCTGAGGAAGTACTCATTGAATGACAGGCTAATGGAAACCTGCCGCCGCGGCACGATCATGAGTGATTGAGGTTCGTAGGATGGTGTGATGCTATCTCCTCACCGGCTCGTATCCGTGGTGTATTTCGCGATCTTAGTTTGTGGCTGTGGCTCGCCTATTACGAATCCAGCGGCTTCACTAGGCGATCCTGCTCGGACCACATCGGTCCACCGGGAGTCACTTCGAATGTTGATGCAAGATCCGAACCCACTGGAGGCTGATGATCTTGACGCGATTCAGGGTCTCGCCTACCGGCCTGGGTATGAGCAGGACACACGACTTGAGGGGCTCGCCTATCTCAAGCGTGTTGATCGGGAGATGCTCATCACGACGCTTCGGCGTCGTCTTCCTCGCGTGGCCGACCACGAGTGGCTTCGCGCATTGTGCAACTTCGTCGCTGAGGAAGAACTTATTGAACTCGATGAAGCGCTCGTGAGCAGTTGGGGGCGGCCGTGGTCGGGCAACCTGCCCGATGTAGAGCGTCCTGAATACCAAGCATTACTGCAGCTCCATGGCGAAGGCGCGCCGGAAGCGATTGTGTGGGAGACATTCCTGAGTGCGACCCGGCCAAGTCAGAACGGACTTCGCTTTAGGTGTTGGGACTTGCTGCATCGACTTGGCCAGCGTGATCAGTTGATTGAACTCGTGGTCGCAGAATCAAGCGAAGACCATGCCGCCCATCCGCTCATGCAGCCACTGCGCGCAGCGGCCGTGTCATTTGGAACTGTGCCGTGGAACCGCGAGGAAGTCCTGTGGATTCATAAACTCGCCGAACCAGAACGTCAAGTCTTCTGGGCGTCTGCTGAAGCGGCCACGGCGACACTTTCGCCGGAACGTCGCAAAGCACTTGAGATTCGAGATCTGCCCATAGTGGCTGCTGCTGCGGCGCACCGCCCAGAACTCCTCGCCGTAAGTGAAGGGCAGTTGTACACCCAGATCGCGCGGAAGTTGTCGGGACAGCGGCATTATCGCGAGCAAGATCCCGGCTTCCTGCCAGGCAAGGATATTGATCACTATCTCTCGTCTCATCGAGAGATATTGACGTGGGGCGATTTACTGGCCATGTCGATGGCGGTTGAGGCCCTGGAGATGCCGCAAGTTCGACGGCACCTCTTTCACTTTGCCGATCGTGATTTGGCCGATGAGACGACCGAGTACGGCGGCGTGATCGATCTTGACGCGAACGGCCGGTTCAATATCCGCGAGTTTCCTCCGCGCATGCGGGTGCACGATCGACGGTTCGAAGCGCCGCAAGACATGTTTGATGCGGGCTACACCGGACTCTTTCACTTTCATTATCACGTGCAAAAACATCGCAACGGCACGCATGCCGGCCCGGGTAGTGGTGACATGGCCTACGCCGACAACACGCGAGCGAATTGTTTGGTCTTCACGTTTGTCAACGAAAACACATTGAATGTCGACTTCTACCGCCATGACGGCGTGCTTGTTGACCTTGGAGTCATTCTCCGCCCAATGAGTGGTCGAGGATGAGGTGTGTGCTCGTTCCGTTTGCGAAAGCGCATGGACTGCGGAATGATTACGTCATTGTGCAGGCCCCGGATGTGCCAGTTGGAGGCGCAGCCCATCTTGCGAGGTGTATGTGTGATCGCCATGCTGGTATTGGATCGGATGGGTTGATCGTGCTGCAGGAACGCGATGGGAAGCCGACCCGGTTTTCTATTTTCAACGCAGACGGCTGTGAGGCTGAGCTCTGTGGAAATGGGCTTCGGTGCGCTGCATTGAGCTGCGCGGAGTATGAACCTGCTTCGATGGTGTTTGAATCTGCTGTTGGTGTACACCGTGCTGAAGTACGCCAGGCCGAAGATGGACAGTGGCAGGTGGGGATGAATCTTGTGCCGGCGATAATAGAGCCGTCGCTGTGTATTGAACTCAATAATGCCACAATTGAGGTGCAAGTCATTCGCCTTGGAAACCCGCATGCAATTGTGTTGAGTCCGATCAGTGGTGGCGAGCAGATGCTGCCGCAGCTCGCTGAGGCCGTGTCGGCGAGTGGGCGATTTCCAGATGGAATCAACGTGCATCTTGGAATGCTGCGTGAACACGGCATGATGTTGTATTCGTGGGAGCGGGGCGTTGGCCCAGTACAAGCGTGCGCGACAGGCGCCGCCTCGGCGGCGGCGGCGCTCGGTCCGGGACGCTGCGAGGTTGAAATGCCAGGCGGTCGATTATCGATTTCCGTGCCTG
>JABJQE010000158.1 GCA_018663565.1 Phycisphaerae bacterium | reverse complement strand
GTGTCAATGAAACTTGGTTCACGGGGCCGCAATGCCACGGCGCGACGAGCAAGCGGCTCGGCAGCCTCGGGGTCATTCAGCAGCGTCGCGAGCAAGAATGCATAGTTATTGAGTGAAATAGCGTCATTAGGCTGATGCTCCAAAATCTGCTTGAAGGTTGCCGCTGCCTCTGTATTCATGCTCGCGGCAAGTTGGTATGCGCCCAAGCGATGAAGATCATCAAGAAAATGCTCAGCATCGTTGTCAGCAACCACACTCGCCTGAATGGATTCGGCCGTTGACATTTCGCTGCCGCCCCGCAAGGCGAAGAAACGAGCGAGGCCACGCCGATCCCAACGAGTTGGCGAGTCACCAACAATCTCATTCCGAAGCTTCACAGCCTCGGCACTGTCCCCATCAGGGAACAAGACGTACAAATCTTCGTACCAGTTCTCAAGGAACACATCTGGAATCTCCCCCGAAGCGACCGCCGCGCCGTAGACCGAGTAGGCCTCTCGCAACGACTCTCTTGCGCGAGTAGAAAGCCCAAGGCCAGCCTCCGCGCGAGCACGAAGTCCAACGATTCTTGGATCTGCCGCCACATGTTCGGCGTTCTCCTCAATTGCATGAATGGCAGCCTCATAGTCCCACGCTTGGTCTGTGCGGGTTGCATCCGTCAACGCCGTCAAACGCCGGCGTGTTGGCTCGAGTTTCCACGCATCGATGTAATGCAGCGTGGCACTTTCAAGGTCTGTGCCCGCCTGACGAAGGTGGTCACCAAGCAGCCCGTGCCAATATGGATTGCGTGGGTCAGCGCCGATGGCTTGCTCAATCGTATCGATCGCGCGGCCGGACATGCCAGCAGTGACAAAGGCCTGGGCGAGACGCGTTCGCACCGCCTTGTCTTGGGGGTTCTGCCGCAAGTACGATTCGAGATCGAGCACGGCTTGACGAGGATCGCCAAGTGCCTCTTGCACATCGGACCTCTGCATGACGAGCTCAGCAGAATTGCTGAGCCGATCGGCAGCGTCAAGATACCGCATAGCTTCTTCAAGGTGCTGACGATTCAAGGTCCGACGATACTCGATGACCAGACTCTCGACGAGCTGCACGAATGGCGAATCCCGCGTGGGATCGAGTTCACTGGCATGCTCAAGCGCTGCTCGGAATGCAACGCGGTGCTTCAAGGACTCTTCAACATCTCCGCTCGATTCTGCCACCACGCCACGACCACGATGCAGCCCCGCCACCAACATCGCCATTTGATAATCATCGGGATAGTCTATTTGTAGCGCAGCAATAACGTCTTCTGCTTCGTCTAGACGTCGAAGCCGCAGCAAGCAGTCAGCCGCTCGCATTCGCATGGCGAGCGATCCTGTCGTTTCACCAACAGAAACGAGATATGGCAATGCTTGATCGCACGAACCGATGGCATGGAGCATCTCGCCAAGTGCGGCGTCCACTTCCATAGTTGTCGCATCCTGCTTGTCGCGATACCCATCAAGCAACGCCTTGGCTTCCCAGAAGCGATCTGATGCCCCCAAGAAACGAGCTACCTGAATAGCTTGCTCCGTAAGATCTTGGGCGTCCTGTTGCTGCTCGAGCCACGCATGAAGGACGCCAATCGTTTCCTCGCGGCGACCTGCTTCACGTAACACCGTGGCATGCTGCATCGCCTCGCGGAGCGTACGGTCTGGTGTGTTCGCAAGATCATCAGCAATCTGATCAATCCGCCTCAGCCACTCGTCATTGAGTAGTGTCATCGCCTTCTCTTGCTGCTGCCCGCTCATCTTCAACCAATCTCGACCAGAGAGCGATGGCTTGCCTTGGTCATCAAGCACGTAGGCCCGTTCGGTTGGAAGTACCGCCATCAGCCCGGCGTACCACAGCGCCGCTTGCCGATCGGATGGATTGCGATTCCAGTCGAGGTATCGCTCGCCAAGCGCGGCGGCCTTATCGCCGTGAGCGGCTTCGATCTGCAGCCACGTCTCACGCAAGCTCCGATTCGATGGGTGTCGCCGCGATGCATCCGCCAAGATCGCCACAGCGCGAGCAGCATCGCCGCCTTCTCCCAGGTACAACGCTGCCAACTTTCGAACGGACTGCACATCCGAAGGATCGCGTTGAATAACCTCTACATATGCAAGACGTGCTTCCTCAAGATTGCCAACTTCAGACATCGCCTCCCCGAGCGATTTCCACGTAGCACCACGCCAGGGCGATACATCCGTCGCTCGCCTTGCGGCTGCGGCTGCGCGGATGAAATCTTGTGAGCCATCGCCACCGGCTTCTCGAGCAGCTCGGCCACGCGCCATCAGGAAACTTGCCTCAGCAAGATTGCCTTGCGCCTGGTCCCAATTGTTATCACGGGCTGCCGGCAATAATGCTTCTGCCTCACCGAACTGCTCGCTCCCCAGAAGCTGGTCAAAGTGATAGGCAAAGGCCTGCGCATTGCTGCTTGATGCAGCCTCGACAGCATCTGCAAATGGCGATGCCTCGGCGCGGGCTCGCTCAGCCAGCTTGCGGGCCTCGGTGGATCGATCCGGATTCGATTCAATCGTCGCTTCTGCGAGCTGATCCTGGGAAATCGCAATCGCCTGAAGTCCAAGGAACCATGCCACGGCGCGCTCTTCTCCCTCCGGATACTGCTGATTGACCACGGCACGCAACACTTCGACTGGATCGTCTGATGACAAGCCCATCGCCATCTTCTCTATCTGGCGATTGTTTGGTTGAATGGCAGCGGCCTGCTGCACGAACGCCAACGCAGCTTCACGGTTTCCCAGCCGCGACTCCACTTGCCCAAGAGCAATCAACACCCGAACATCATCCTCGTGCCCATCTGCCTTTATCGCACTAAGCACTGCCTTCGCTTCATCAAGCCGACCAGCTCGATCAAGTTGATCCGCTTCGGCAATGGCCTTCATGACGGGATCGGTGCCAGCAGCCGCCTTCTCGGCACGCTGATCGCTACCCAACATCGCAAGCCGAAGTGACTGCTCCACCTGAGCGATCTGCTCATTGCCTTCGCGAACTTCCTTGGGCAGTGACTCAAGTACTTGCATCGCCGCTCGAGGGTTGCGCATTCGACCATGTAACGCCGCGAGCAATAGTCGGTTTCCAACGCTTCGCGGCTCGGCATCCACAGCCCCTTCAAGCCGCTTGATTGCCGTGCCTTCTTGCCCAATCCGCTCAAGCGCGTCAGCATCCTGCCGAAGCAACTCGGCGGGCATGTCTGAACTGAGCCGATAGGCCCGTTCGAATGCATCAACAGCCTTGCTGTACTGGCCTGCGGCGTATGCAAGATGACCGTTCATTTGAAGAACCACAGCATTCTCGGTGTCACCACCGAGAAGTTCGATGACAGCATCACGGGCTTCCTCAGCATCACGTTTGAGCAAAGCGCTGTCCGCCTCGTCACGACGATCGCCAATAATGCCAAACAAAATAGTAGCCGCGTGGAGCCGATCCATATGTTGACGATCAGATGCAAGTGACACGGGAAGTGGTTCAGACTTCACGACGCTTCGCGCCAACGCTTCAGCTTCATCTAGGTGACCAATCGCCTGCTGTTCAATGGCGAGCAAAGTACGCACGTTGAGATCATTGGGGTGGTCCCCAAGCCACCGATCTAAGACAGCCAAGGATCGCTCGTGCCCGGTCTCAAGATCGATCAGCTGAAGGAATCGAGCAAGTTCAAGTACCTGATGGCGATCTACGCCATTCATTGCCAGAATGACACGTTCGGCCTCTGCGAGATGCGAGTTGAGTTCAGCGAGTTTGACTTCAAGTTCCTCGCTCCCGCCTGGCGTGCGAAGTTCGGCGATTAACTCATGAATAAAAAGATGACGAACGACAGCGAGTAAGGTTGCAGGACCTTCTGGATT
>JABJQE010000157.1 GCA_018663565.1 Phycisphaerae bacterium | reverse complement strand
TCATCAAGATGATTTCTTGGTCGAGCCGCCACTCATTGCTTGATCGCCTAAGGACAATCGCGCCACCGTCGTCAAAGTGCAGCGGGGGAACGTCGACGGGCAGATCGAAGCCACGCATGCCAACAACCGCTTGGTGGCGATCAGTATCGAGTGCGTATCCGAGATACGCATCGGCCTGCGCCGGAAGTTCGTCGCCCTCGTGCTCATAGCGGCTATCTGATTGTTGGTTGACATTGTCCCCGTCCCAAATCACACCGCTGAGTGGAGTGCGTCGACGAATCATCTCAACAGCACCTTGGGCTGCGTAGGCATCCAATGCTCGGTTGATGCCGACAAGCAATCCTTCTGGTCGCAGCCCTACGGCGGCTCCAAAGCGTTCACCGCTGGCCTGCCCAAAGAAGGTGGCGATAGGGGAGTCTCCGCCATGGGTTGCTTGCGTGCTTGAGCGTGGCGACATCGTGGGAGTATCCATCTTGGGCGATTTGGCCCGAGGTGGCGCAGAGACTGCGGGCGCTACACTTGCAATCAGGGCCAAGGATGCCAACAGTGATTTCATCGCGTCTCGTTCCTCTCCAACTCAACCGCCTAGTCTACTGCCGAGTGGGCGTACGCTTGCTGAAAAGGCTGAAATTGAGGCCTAGGCAACGTCGATCATGACCTGGGTCGCTGCACCACCACCGTGTCATTCTGGCCACCAAATCCGAATGAATTGCTCAGGCACGTGTCAACGGACGCTTCGCGGGCCACATTGGGCACGTAATCGAGATCGAGGTCGGGGTCGGGGTCAGTCAGGTTGATGGTGGGTGGAATGACACCATCTCGCATGATGAGCAGGCAAGTGATGAGTTCCACCGCGCCAGCTGCGCAAATGAGGTGTCCCATCATGGACTTGATGCTCGTCATGGGAATCTTGGGGGCGTTGTCGCCAAAGACGAGTTTGACCGACTTGGTTTCGATGGAATCGTTTTCCTGCGTGCCAGTGCCGTGGGCTGAGATGTACTGCACCTCGGGGCGACCCTGAGCATCGCAGCCCCTGGGATCAATGCCGGCTTCCCGCATGGCGGCATGCATTGCAGCTGCGGGGCCTCGGCCATCGGGGTGAAGGTCAGTAATGCGGTATGCATCGGCGCTTGATCCATACCCCGTGACTTCAGCAAGGATGTTGGCGCCTCGGGCCTGGGCATGTTCAAGTGATTCGAGCACGATGACGCCAGAGCCCTCGCCCATGACAAATCCGCCGCGTGAGCGAGAGAATGGTCGCGAGGCGTGTTCAGGGTCTTCGCTGCGGGTCGACAGGGCTGTGAGCCGGTTGAAGCCGGTAATGCCAAGGACGTGCAGCATCGTGTGCGTGCCGCCACTGATCATGACATCGGCATCGCCACGGCGAAGAATATCGCAGGCCTCACCGATGGCCTGGGTGCTCGCAGCGCACGCTGTGAGGCAATTGAACGCAGGCCCGCGTAGCCCAAACTCTCTGGCGATATGCGTGATGGGTTCGTTGGGTTCCTGGGCGACTTCATACTCCCCGTCGATGTACTCGGCAGCAGCAGCTTGCCAAGCGCCGTCATCGATCTTGGCGAGTTCTTTCTGCCACGAGGCTATGGTCGACTTCTGATACGAATTGAAGTCGAGTGCGCCTTCGCCCGAGCCGAGGTACAGACCGCAGCGGCGGCGGTCGAGTCCGTCCAGGTCGCCAAGACCGGAGGCATCCCACGCTTGACGCGCGGCACCAAGTGCAAACGCAGTGTGCATGCCGGGCTGGCCGTGGCGGGCTGCATTCTCGACGTACTTCGTCCAGTCGTACTCACGTACTTGATTGGCAAATGAGGTTGGGAATGTTGCCGCGTCAAATCGGTCAATCGGTCCGACCATGGTCTCGCCTGCGACGAGCCGTTTCCAGACCGAGTCGAGATCATGACCCATGGGGGTAATCCAACCTGATCCGGTAATGACAACTCTTCGACCGCTCATGAGCCTGGCTCCTGCGAGAGAATAGTGGCGGTATTTTGTCCGCCTTGGCTCGCTGTGAGAACAAGTACGTGATTGAGCGTCGCATCTTCTCCAGGGAGTCGTTGGAGTTCAATTGCCCGCGTGGCAACGGCAAGTTGGACCGCGCCATGACCAGCGCAGCAGTTGCCAGTTGCTGGCGTGAGAAGGATTCGTGGAAGCGTGTGGCCACGCTCGCCGAGCGAGATGCGAAGGGCTTCAAGTTCAGCCCGATCGATGCCGCGAATGCCAAGCCCCATTGGCACAATGGCATCAATGTCATTGGCGGAAAGGCCTGCCTGATTCATCGCGAGCGTGATGGCGTCGGCAATAGACTCTGCCGATGCTTCGGTGAGGACATTGTCTGTGATGCTCTGTGTGCAGGCGAGTCCGCTGATCAAGGCCTTGATCGTGGCGCCGCGCGATCTCGCATGTTCGATCGCCTCAACGACCAGAATGCCGCCGCCTTCTCCAAGGACCGTGCCCGCGGCATCCTCAGCGAAGGGTCGAACTAAGGTCGCCGGATCATCGCTGGCCGATGCGCGCACGATGCGGCCAGCACATTGTTGCCGCAAGGTTGCGAGCACATTGAGTCGACTCTCGACGCCGCCCGTCAGACACGCGTCCGCAGCTCCGCGTTGAATGACTCGCATGGACTCGGCCATTGAGAGCGGTGCGCTCGACTCCCAGCATGTAATCGTGTTGCTCGGTCCCTGGCAGTCGTGCACGATCGTGACGTGGCAGGCGAGCATATTTGGCAAATACTTGAGCAGCCACAGTGGTGTGAGATGCTGCATGCCTTCGCGGCCCCAGTGATCAAGGCCGAAGGTCATATCGTCGTCGCAACTGGTGACAAAGGCGGCGCCGAGTTCATTGACGTCAGGGCAGATCAGTCCGGCGCCGATGTGGCATCCAACTCGATCTGGTGAGATGGTGGGGTCGCCCTCACCGGCGCCAGCAGTGGTGAGTCCCGCATCGTTGACGGCAAACAACGCGCCGCCGACTGCGAGCTCAATATCGCGGCACATGACTTTGGTGGCTTTTCGGTAGTGCTTTGGCACCAACTTGCGAATCGCAAAGGCATCTGCCGGGAGTTCGCCGCCGAAGGGGCAGTTCCACGCCGTGGCGTCGTAGGCCTCGAGCGGCTTGATGCCGGTCTCATTGTTCTCAAGCCCTTCCCAAAGTGGGTCAATCCCCAAGCCGAAGGCTGTGACGGGGCCAATTCCAGTAATCGCAACGGGGCGGCTCATGGGTGGGGATTCTACCGGCGAGAGTGAGCCATCGGGAGGGACCTCGCAAGCCCATCGGGTTTCGCATTGCGATCGGGCGATATGCACATTGATCCGCCCAAGCCACCCTCGTGATTGTGACGCCCGTCAGGGCAGTTTCGCTGTGAGAGCAGAAACGCTGACACTGGGTCTATGACGACCCCCGCGCCGGCGCTAGCCGGCGAGCAATCGACAGAGCCATTTCAAGCGACTGCTCATAGTTGAGCCGTGGATCAACAAGTGACTTGTAGCCGTCCTTCAGATCTTCGTCGGTCAGGCCGCGGGCGCCGCCGGTACATTCAGTCACATTTTCACCGGTGAGTTCGAAGTGCACCCCGCCGAGGTGAGAGTTGCAGGCAGCGTGGATGTCAATGGCTTGTTCAACTTCGGACAAGATGTCTTCGAAACTGCGTGTCTTGATGTTTGCTTCAGTCTTGCGGGTGTTGCCGTGCATGGGGTCGCATACAAACAGCACACTTTTTCCAGTGGCGCGGACGGCTTCGATGAGGGCAGGCAGGTAGTCAGCCACCTTGCTAGCGCCATAGCGATGGATCAACGTCAGGCGGCCAGGCTCATTGTCGGGATGAAGTTTGTCCATCAATCGTTCAAGAAAGTCGCCCATATCCTTCGGTTCAAGAGCCGGACCAATTTTGACTCCAATGGGGTTTCGTATGCCACGGAAGAATTCAACGTGCGCTTCGTCTGTGGCCGCCGTTCGCATGCCGATCCATGGGAAGTGCGTCGAGAGGTTGTAGGCGCCGGGTCGGCGTGGCACTGACCGCGTGAGCGCTGCCTCATATGGCAGCAAGAGCGCTTCGTGGCTGGTGTAGAAGTCGACACGTGAAATGTCTGCCGCTGAAATGCCGCTGAGCGTTTCCATGAATCGCAGAGACGCGCCAATGGACTCGACGATGTCGTGAAACTCTGAAGCCTTCGGGGAATGTTCAACAAAGTCGAGTTGCCAGTATTCCGGGTGGTGCAGGTCGGCGAACCCACCATCAATCAGACTGCGGATAAAGTTGAGCGTAAGCGCTGAACGTTCATACCCACGAAGCAGTCTCCATGGGTCGGGCGTACGGGCCTTGGTTTCAAACGCTGGTCGGTTGACAATGTCGCCGTAATAACTGGTGCAGGTTTGATCGCCGCGTGTCTCGGTCGACTCGCTGCGAGGCTTGGCATATTGCCCAGCAAATCGCCCAACTCGAATAACGCGTTTATGTGTGCCGTGAACGAGGACGAGCGACATTTGAAGCAAGATCTTGAGCTTATTGATGATGACCGCTGATGTGCATTCGCCAAACGACTCGGCGCAGTCGCCGCCTTGCAGTAGAAACCGATCCCCCTGGGCAGCCTCGGCCAATTGCTTCTTGAGTGATTCAATTTCCCAACTCGTCACCAGGGGTGGCATCGCGGCCAGCTCGCTGGTTGCCTCAGTGAGGGCTGTTGAATCAGGGTATATCGGCTGATGGCGGGCGGTTTTGGCCCGCCACGAGTCGCTTGTCCAATCGGTCATGCAAGTGAATCCGGGAAAGAAGTGGAAAGGGGGATAGAATGCGGGTGAGAGGACTCGAACCTCCACGGGTTACCCCACTGGTACCTAAAACCAGCGCGTCTGCCAATTCCGCCACACCCGCTGTGTGGCCCTAGAGGATAGTTGAAGGACCTCGCGTCCATGCGAGTGATTCCTGAAAGGATGTTGAACCATGTCATGTACCGCCATCGCTGGAACTCGATTCATACCGCTGCTGTGCCGCATCGTCCTTGGTGCTGCGTTTTTCTTCTCTGGATGGCATCTTTGCTTCCAAGAAGTGCATTTTTCGCCCGAGCAGATCCGTTCGCTCGAGGGAACCGCCGCCGTGGCAGTTCCTGTTGCCTTCGTGCAGGATGCGGCTGAAGACAAGAAGAAGGCCGATCCGACCGTCGCGAAGCCAGCCGAGTCCGCCGCTAAGCCTGTAGCCGAGTCGGCAGAATCGACACCGATTGCCCCGCTCGGCCCGCTTGCGCCGAAACACGCCAAGCCATCTGAAGACGATGGGCTGAACCGACCAGCGGCCGCTCGGCTTACGCTCGGGCTGCGAGAAGCGGGGTTTGAGGGATGGGCAGAACCCGTTGCGTGGGGAGCCGCCGTGTCGCAACTTCTTGGAGGGGCCTTGATTTTTGTAGGGTTCCTCACTCGATTCTGGGCATTTCTGATGGCTGTCATGCTCGGCGCCTCATTCTGGTTCACCACCATCGAGCGGGCTGGCATGTTTGATCGCAACCCATTTGATTGGGCTGCTGATGGGGCAGCATTTCAAGAGATGTTCTTCGTTCTGGCCATGTTCGTGCTCTCATTTGGCGTGCTGTGCATGGGGCCGGGATTGCTCGCCGTCGATACGTTCTTGTGGTCGGGTAAGAAACCGGCTGCTATGCCGCCCGCGACGCACCAGTAGCAAATTGGGGGTCAGGCTCCGAGGCGAGGACTGACCCCTGCAAAGTCGTGGCCAATTGTCACTGCTCTTTGGCAGTCATCTGGCAAGCGTCCCTCTCCGGGGCGTATCCTCCGCATCGGAGGCATCGACTTGTCCGCGCGAACCGCTGCGTCAAAGAAATCAAGCACACCGCTTCGGTCGATTGGACCGTGGGGTGTTTCGGCCGGGTTGCATATTGGCATTATCGCGATTGGCTTCCTGGTGACCTGGTCGATTATTCAAATCGATGAACACCTACCATCGCCGGTCGTAACCGGCGATGTCGCCATGATGTCTCCAATTGTCCCGCTCCACGATGCTCCGGTTGAGCAGGTTGACGCGTCGCCGACAATCCCAATGCCCCAAATGCCAGCGGCCGCGGTCGAGACTCGGTCCGTTGTTGGCCCTGGGCCAGTGAGCCCGGTGGTCCCCGCTTCGACGACGCCAGTCTTTGCAGGAGCATCGATGGGTGTTGCCAGGGAGGTGGTCTTTGTAATCGACGCGAGTGGCAGCATGACGGCCTGGCTTCCATTTGTAATCGATGAAGTTGAAC
>JABJQE010000156.1 GCA_018663565.1 Phycisphaerae bacterium | reverse complement strand
CGCTAACGGCTGCATTCAGATCGTCGCCTCGACAATCACGTTCACCGGCAACGTTACAACCACCACCATTTGCGACGACCCGATCTACCGCAAGGTTGGCGGTGTCGTGGCCACGCTGGCCGAGTAGGAGAGGCTGCAATGATCCGTGCGCTCCGTCATCTGCTCACCCAAAATTCCGGCAACTCGGCTGTCGAGTTCGCGATCGCCGCACCGGTGCTGGCAGTACTGTTGCTCGGATCCTGGGAATATGGCGTCGTAGTCTGGAAGAACTTCCGCATGGTCAAGGGACTCGACGCTGGCACGCAATATGCAGTGCTAGGAGCATCGGACGACGCCATCGTCTCAACCGCCTTGCAAGCAGCCGGCCTGGGCGGGGTCTCAAGTGCCAATGTACGGCGCTACTGCACCTGCCCGACCGGCGAGAGCATTGCCTGCACAACGAGCTGCCCGACCGCGAGCTACAAGCGGGTGTTGCTGGAAGTGACCATGAACCACACGCACCAGACCTACTTCACCTATCCGATTGTCGAGCCGAAGATCCCGCTTGCCAAATCCGCCACCATTCAATTGCCCTAGGCCCCGGAATCGCCATGAACACCCGCGCCACATATATCGCGAAGCCCAAGACGAACGGCCTGCTGGCCGGCCTTGCAGGGCTGGTGGCAGGGCTGGTGGCAGGGCTGGTGGCGCGGTTGTTCCGCCATACCGGTGGAGCCGCCGCCACTGAATTCGCGATGATCGCCCTGGCATTAGCGACCTTCACCGGCGGTGTTACCGAGTTCGGGCGCTATCTCTACATTCAATCGACCATCGAGTTCGAAGGCGAGCGTATCTTGCGCGATGCCTCAATCCAAGGCACCGGCAGCGAAACAGAGATCGCCGCCATGTTGCAATCCCGCCTGTCGGCAGCGATTGGGGCCGGATCCAGTATCGCTGTCACATTTGTGCCGACCGGCGATGCTTCGACCCGTCTTATCTCCCTCAATGTTGGCTACTCCTTCCAGCCGGTTACACCCCTCCTCTCCGCATCGCCCTGGCCAATGACAGTAACGGCGTTGCACGCGGTCCCAGTTACCGGCTGATCCGAGAGATCGCCATCCACTGCTGCTCGGAACCTTGACTTACATCAGCGTTTGGATCGTAGACCCATCGTAGAATTGGATGCTTCTCGATGCTCGATTTTCAAAGTTCAAACAGATTAAGAGGAGAATGACATGCACATCATGAAGGGCATGCTCCAACGCGGATTGATCCTCGGCATATCCGCGCTCGCCCTCGTCGTGGTCAATACAGCGGTCGCTGATGAAGGCACACTCGCTCGCGGCGGCAAGCTTTACGACAAATGGTTCAAGGTGATCAAAGCTCCTAAGCCCACAGACACACACAGGCCCTGGCCCAAAGCGAACACCAAGAAAAAGGGCAATGCGACACACCGTTGCAAGTCCTGTCATGGCTGGGACTACATGGGAAAAGACGGGGCCTACGCATCGGGCTCGTATAAGACCGGTATTCCAGGTGTTCGCAAGTTCGACGGCGGTGACCCGGCTGGTGTGGTTGCCGTGATGAAGGACAAGACCCACGGATACAGCGGCAAAATGGCCGACGCGGATATGACGGCAATCGCCATGTTCGTGACCAAGGGTCAGGTCGATATGGACAAATTTATCGACCGCAAATCCAAGAAAGCCAGCGGAAACGTGTCCAAAGGCAAGGACTATTTTAACACCCTGTGCGTCAATTGCCATGGTGCTGACGGTAAACTACCCAAGGACATGCCTCCGCTTGGAAAATTGTCCAACAAAAACCCGTGGGAGGTCATGCATAAGATCCTGAATGGTCAACCCGGTGAAGGCATGCCAGGCTTGCGGGCGCTGCCGCTACAGGTAACGGCCGATGTAAACGCCTATCTACAAACGCTGCCGAAAGATTAGGTCGAGCATGATGACGCCCCTCGCGTTAACGTATAGCGAGGGGCACCATCGTCGCCTGACCGGGGCCAGTTCATGCGCATGATAAGAAAGCTGTGGTCATGGTTCATGTCTCCCAGCCATCGTTTCGGCTGGGGCTTGATCCTTTTGGCTGGCGGCATGAGCGGCGTGATATTCTGGGGCGGGTTCAACACCTTCATGGAATACACGAATACGATGGAGTTCTGCGTCTCCTG
>JABJQE010000155.1 GCA_018663565.1 Phycisphaerae bacterium | reverse complement strand
GTCGACGAAGTGCCAGTACCAAGACACCAAGTCAACCTTGTCGATGTTGCGGGGATGTACTTTGCCAATCAAGGCGAGTACAAGAATCAATGTCAGGACAAGAAGCCCCATCGTGACGTGGAAGGCATGGAAACCGACGAGGGTGTAGAAGCAACTGCCGAAGAGGTTCGTCCCCATCCATACGCCATCATTCACGATCAGTCCATACCACTCCATTCCCGTACCAACGAGGAATTCAGCGCCACAGAGGACGGTGAGCGCCCACCAAAAGATGAACGCCCCCATATTGCCCTTTCGCATGGCCTTGATTGCAAACACAATCCAGACGCTGCTGATGAGTAGGAAGATGCTGTTGAAGAGCACCTTGAATGGGGCGACCGATACTTCCAGAACGTCTTGCGGGTACGGACCATTAATGTCCCGGCCGATGTAGAACAGGTAGGCCGTGATAAGCGTTCCGAAGAATGCGATCTCCGAGGCAATCATGAGCAGAATGCCAATCTTGCCATTCATGATGCCGTCCTGCGGAAGCGCAGGGGGCGGCGTCATGGCATTTGCATGTACTGGAGCAGTTGTCATTGTTGTGTGCTCCACATCACTCGTACTTCCAATCGGGGTCTTCTGGATGCTTGATGTCCCAGAGTGGTCGACGGCTGTAGACGACCGGTTCTTCGGCGAAGTTGTAGGCGGGCGGCGGGGAGGTCGTTGACCATTCAAGGGTCCACGCATCCCACGGATCGTCGCCAGCACGTCGTCCCTTGAAGGACGAATGCAGCAGGTTCAACGCAAAGAGTGCAAAGCCCACGATTTGCACGACCACGCCAATGGACGAGAGCAGGTTCCAGAGTTCCCAGCCCCGATCGGCCTCGTAGGTATAGATCCGTCGCGGCATGCCGAGCATTCCGGAGACATGCATGGGGCCAAAGGTCAGGTTGAATCCCACAATAAGAATCCAGAATTGCCATTTGCCCAGAGTCTCGTTCAACATTCGTCCGGTGGCTTTGGGGAACCAGTAGAAGATGGCCGCGAAGATGGCAAATAGCAGGCCACCGAAGAGCACGTAATGGAAATGGCCCACGACGAAGTACGAGTCACTGACCGCCCAGTCAAACGGGACGGTTGCGAGCCAGATACCGGTGAGTCCTGCGAGCAGGAATTGACACAAGAATCCCGTGCTAAACAGCATTGGTGTGTCGAATCGAATTTTGCCGCCAATCATCGTGGCCGACCAGTTGAACATCTTGATGCCCGTGGGAACACCGACGAGCATGGTCGAACCCATGAAGATGGCATTGAGCATAGGGCTGAGGCCAACTGCAAACATATGGTGCGCCCAGACCCCAAGACTGATGAAGCCGATCGCGACACTTGCAGCGACCATCAGCGGGTAGCCAAAGATGACTTTGCGGCTAAAGACCGGAATGATTTCGCTTACAAAGGCAAAGCCAGGCAGAATCAAGATGTATACCTCGGGATGCCCGAAGAACCAGAACATATTCTGCCACAGCAGTGCAGAGCCGCCGGCTTGGGCGTCAAAGAAGTGGGCGCCGAGCAGCCGGTCAAAGATCAGCATGATTTGAGCGGCGGCGAGCGGCGGCAAGGCCACGACGACTAGGAAACAGTCGACGAGCATCATCCAGGCGAGCAGCGGCATCTTCATCAGGGTCATGCCCTTGCACCGCATGCCAAGCATCGTCGCGATGAGATTGATCGCCGTCAGCGTGCTGCCGATGCTCGCCACGAAGATGCCCAGAATCCAGTAGTCCGTACTGTGGCCTCGGGAGAATGTCCGCTCGGTGAGTGGGGCATAAGCAAACCACCCGACATCAGGCGCAGAGCCCATGCCATACAGCCCTTGGCCGCCAAAGTACGAGAAGTACAGCAGAAATGACCCGAACAGAAAGAGCCAGAACCCAAATGCGTTGAGCCGAGGGAACGCAAGGTCGCGGGCACCGATCATGAGCGGAATAAGGAAGTTGGCCGTGCCAAAGAGCACTGGCATGCCCACGAAGAAGACCATCGTGGTGCCGTGCATCGTGAAGAGGCGATTGAACTCTTCAGGACTTAGAATCGTTTGTCCGGGCCACGCGAGTTGCCATCGCATCATAGAGGCTTCGAGGCCCGCGATAATGAGATACACAATGCCGCAGGTGACGTACATCATGCCAAGTTTTTTGTGATCGGTTGTGGCGACCCACTCATGAAGTTTAGACAGGAATGGAACCGGTCCGTCGAGTGGGGCAGGCCCATTTGGCTTCTGTAGCGTGCTCACTTGAGGGTCTCCAAGTAGGCGCACACAAGGTCAACCTCATGGCGAGAGAGTTTCATGGATGGCATGTCGCACCCAGGTTTTATGTTCTGTGGATCAAAGACCCATTGGCGGAGCGTCTTGGGATTGTTTGGGGCGGCGCCGGATCCGATTGTGTCGCGGCTCATGATGTGCGTCAGGTCAGGGGCAAATGATCCATTGGCCACAGTGCCGCGAACCGTATGGCAATTGATGCACGAGGTTCGCAGAAAGAGGTCATGCCCTTCCTTCACAGCAGCGTCAGCTGCCACCGCGTCTTTTTGTTGATTCGCTACCCACGCCTCAAAGTCGGCTCTTGGCTCAACAACCACTCGAATGAGCATCTTGGCGTGCTGAGTGCCGCAATACTCGGCACATTGCCCCACATAGGTTGCTGGAGCATTGGCCTGCAGCCACAGGTGATTGATTCGATCTGGGATAACGTCCATCTTGCCGCCAAGTTGTGGAACCCAGAAAGAATGGGCGACGTCGGCGGAATGGAGCGTCAGAAAGAGATCTGCAGGCTTGCCATCATCAATGGGCACATGCAGTTCACCAGCCGTCACGATACCGAGATCGCCATAGTCAAATTCCCACCACCAGCGATGCCCAGTCACGCTGACCTCGAGTGATCCTTCTGGCGGAGTGGTGCGTTCGAGATCGAAAATGCCGCGAGCTGAGATCATAAAGAGCAGAAATACGATCAGTAGCGGAATAACCGTCCATGCAAGTTCGATCGGATTTGAGCCATACACCTGAGCTGGCTCAAGATCGTCCCCATCTTTGCGGCGGCATCGAATGGCGGCATAGGCAATGAGCGACAACACGACGATGGCGATCGCCCCGGTGATGACAAAGAGCAGCCACGTGATTCCGAGAATTGTCGCAGCAGGCGCCCCGGCGGGATTGAACATGGATGGCTGAATTGTGCCTGCAGGTTCGCAGACTGGAGCGGCCGTGGTCAGCATCGACATGCTTGCATGCCAAATAAGGCTCCCGAGATCGACCATCTAGTACCACTCCCTCTCTCATAAGCACTATCTACTCATGTGAGGGGAAGACTAACAGGGCCGCGGTTCGAATTGCAAGCCGGATATCGTGCAACAAATCATGTCTGAAGATCGACAATTAGAGTCGGTGCCCACAATCGCCGACATGTTGAAGGCCCGCGTGCCGATCTGCATGATTGCAGATCGCCGTCGCCTGCTTCGCCGATTGCGAAGACTTCGCGGCCGGCCCGAGGCCGTTGCGCGGACGGGTCTTGCCAAGGTAAAGTCGCACATTGAGAAGTCAGTTGCAGAGGCGACCTCGCGCCGATTGCGGATTCCGTTGATTGGAACGGGGGCAGCCCTCCCCATCGAATCAGCGCGGGCCGAGATACTTGAGGCTCTTGTGAGTTCGCCCTGCATTGTGGTGTGCGGCGAAACGGGATCGGGCAAGACAACCCAGTTGCCACAGTTCTGTCTCGCCGCGGGCCGCGGGCAATTTGGGACAATCGCGCACACGCAGCCACGCCGAATTGCCGCGAGGTCTGTGGCCGCTCGAATTGCTGCTGAACTCCATTCCAAGCCAGGCGATCTTGTTGGTCATCGTGTCAGGTTCGATCACACCAGTTCGGCAAATACACTCGTGCAGGTCATGACCGACGGCATCCTGCTCGCCGAACTTCGTAGCGATCCCAAACTCGAGCGATATGACACGATCATTATTGATGAAGCGCATGAACGCAGTATCAACATCGACTTCCTCATCGGTTGGCTTCGGCGGCTCATTCCCAAGCGGCCCGAACTACGCGTCATCATTACATCGGCGACGATCGATGCGGATCGGTTCTCTTCGCACTTTGATGGAGCGCCGATCATTACGGTTCCCGGCCGTATGCATCCAGTCGAGATTGTGCATGCAGCGTGTGATCATGACCTTGAGGATATTGATGTCTTGACGACATCTGTCGTTGAAGCCGTTCGCCAGGGGTCTGCTTTGGCAGATCACGTAGGCGACACGCTGGTGTTCTTGCCGGGAGAGCGAGAGATTCGCGCGTGCATTCGCCGACTCGAAGGGGCGTTCCCCCGGCAAACTGTTCTACCGCTCTATGCGAGATTGTCACTTGCCGCGCAAGAGAAAGTGCTTCGCCCCGCACCGAGTCGACGCATTATCTGCGCAACCAATGTCGCGGAAACATCATTGACCGTCCCATCAGTTCGCGTTGTCGTCGACGCTGGGCTTGCCCGCGTCGGTCGCTGGTCGGCCAAGCGTCATGTGCAGCGGCTTCCGGTTGAGCCCGTGTCTCAGGCGTCGACGGTGCAGCGTGCAGGGCGTGCTGGCCGCGTGGCTCCTGGCGTTTGTGTTCGCCTGTACACCCAAGAAGATCGCGACGAACGGCCTGCAGAACTCGAGCCCGAGATTCTTCGCAGTGATCTTGCGGGTGTGTTGCTCCAAATGGCATCGCTTGATCTTGGCGACCTTGGCACATTCCCATTTCTTGATCCGCCACGCAGTACCTCAGTGCGAGAGGCTGACCGGTTGCTGCACGATCTTGGAGCGATGAGTGAGGGGCGGCTGACCAAGATTGGCCGTGCCATGGCATCGCTTCCTGTTGAGCCACGCGTCGCAAGAATGTTGCTCGCAGCGAGAGAGACGGGGTGTCTTGAGGCGGTCACCATTATCGCTGCTGGCATGGCGATTCCCGATCCAAGACTTCGCCCAGCCGGAAATGAGGGCGAAGCCGACGCGTCGCACCGTAGTTTGCGGGGCGAGGGGGACTCGGACTTTGTCGCGCTGCTCAGCCTCTGGCAGCACTATGTGAGCCATCTGCAAGAGTCTGGTTCTTCTGCCACGAGGCGGTGGTGTATGGCGAACCATCTTTCGTGGGTGCGGATGTTGGAGTGGCGAGATATTCACGGGCAACTCCGACGAGCACTCCGCGAGCCGGGCTTGCTTGCTCATGCTGAGCATGAGCCTCGAGCGAGTGCGATCCATCGGGCGCTCTTGCATGGCTTGATCGCACAGATCGGCCGCCGAACAGATAATGGTGAGTACGAGGGCATTGCAGGTCGGCGATTCCACATCCATCCCTCTAGCCCGCTTGCGAGGGAGAAGCCGGCATGGATTATGGCCGGGGAGCTCGTTGAGACGACGCGGCTTTGGGCGAGGGTCTGCGCTCCAATTCATCCGTCTTGGGTCACGAACGTGGCATCTCATCTCATTCAGCGTGACCACACAAATCCACAATGGGATGCCAAGCGTGGCTACGCCGTAGCAAGCGAGCAGATCACGCTTCGTGGCCTGGTGCTCTCCAAGGGGCGGCAGGTTAATCTTGAACCGATTGATCCCACGCTCGCAAGAAGCGTGTTCATTGAGCATGTTTTTGTGGAGGGTTCGGATGACTTTGGCGTGGAAAGTCTTCGCAGCAGCCGCGCCGCTCGGCGCTGGGTCTTGAATGCTGAGGATCGACTGCGAACGCGGGCCTTGTTGCTCTCGCCACATCGACGCGCTGAGTTGTGGGAGGCAAGGGTGCCCCAATCAGTCATCGGGTTGCAATCGCTCAAGGCATGGTTGCAGCACGCCGACGCCGAGGAACACAACACACTGCGTATTCGATCGCAGGAACTCCTGCGCGATGCTGATGCGTATGGGTACGATGAAGCTGATTTTCCAGACACAATCGATGTTGGATGTGGTCCACTCGACGTGTCCTATGCGTACGAAGACGGCGAAGCGAACGACGGACTCACGATCACTGTGCCGCTCCCATATGTTGAAGATGTCGACGCAAAGCAGGCCGACTGGCTTGTTCCCGGCATGGTCCCGGCCAAGATTGAGGCAGTTCTTCGCGGTATCCCTAAAGAACTTCGCCGTTGCCTGCAGCCGCTCCCTGCTGCAATCGACGCGTGCGTGGAGGCCATGCGCGGAGAGTCGGGCGACTTCCTTCGGGCGTTGTCTGCTGCGGCCACCGAGGCCGCCGGCGCACCGATTCCGGTCGAGCAGTTGGCCTGTGTTGATCTACCGGTTGCCGTATTGCCTCGCTGGCAAGTGACGGACGGTGGTCGCATTCTTGGTACCGGTCGGGATCTTGTGGCCCTGCGGCAAGAGGTTGCGCCCCAGTTTGAGCAGTGCATGCGAGCGGCTCTCGCAGGGCATCCGCTGCGTTCAACTGGCCACCGCGGCTGGGATATGGGCGAGCTTCCTCGCACCGATGTGGTGCACATATCAGGCGTTGATGTGATAACTGATGTGGGGCTTGTTGATTGTGGAGACTGCGTCGATGTTCAGATTTTACCTCGCCGCGCGGATGCGATGGTGACCCACGGACGTGGTGTTCGCCGCCTTGCCATCTTGGCCATGCAGGGTGAAATCGATGCGGCGTTGTCGGCATATATGGATATTGAGGTGGTTGGACTGCAGGCTGCGATGCATGGTGGCGCAGCACGCGTGCTCGCGGATGGACGCGTGTTGGTCTTGGATGGTGCGAAGTTTGATGGCGAGCATGTCCGAACCAAGAAAGCCTTCGTTGCTGCATGCGATGCGGCCTGGGCGAATCTCGATTCAGCCGCAGCAGATGCGGCCAAACTGCTACACGAAGTATGGATCAACGTTCAGGGGCTCATGCGGCGCGCTGAACGCTTTGATGTTGATGATCCCATTCGAATGGAAGTATCAAGTGCGGCGCAACGCATGGTGGGCGAGGCATTCCCCGCGTTTCTTGATTTGGCGTGGGCGCAGCGTATTCCGCTGTGGCTGCAAGTATGCGAGCGACGATTGAAGCTCAACAGCGTGGCCGATGCTGGCATGGCGCGGTGGGATCATGTTGTCGATCAAGCTATTCGCTCAACGCCCATGACCGCAAGCATCGCTCAGATGGTGTGCTTGCTTGAGGAGTACCGAGCATCTCGGCACGGTGAACGTCCGGCGGTCAACATAACACCGGAGGTGCTCGCAGAACAGTGGAAGGCTGTTGTGCGAGATGTGTAGGAAGGGCGGGGGAGTCGTTGATCGTTTTGGGCGTGGGCGGCACTTTGGAGTGTGAGGCCCGGTGCTATTTGGTGTGGGCGGCTTCGTGTTGGGGCTTTCGTCCAACGGAGTAGTAGGCGAAGCCTTGCTGGCACATATCGTCGTCGTGCCAGACATTGCGGCCGTCGAAGATGACTTGGTCAGCGAGTTTGGCTTTCATCTGCGAGAAGTCTGGCGTTCGGAACTCGTCCCACTCGGTGCAGAGCACTAACGCGTGGCAGCCATCGAGGCAGTCATACATGTCATCGATGTATTCGATGTCGAGTCCATACTGCGTGAAGGTCTTGCGGGCGATTGGGTCGAAGGCTTGCACCGCTCCGCCACGGGCCAAGATGGCCTCGATGATCGTTTGGGCTGGGGCCTCACGGACATCGTCTGTGCGAGGTTTGAACGCGAGTCCCCAAATTGCAAATGTCTTGCCCGAGAGGTCTTCTCCGAAGTGGCTCAGTAGCCGAGCAATGAACCAGTGCCGCTGCTCTTGATTTACTTCATGTACGGCTTCGTTGAGAATGCAAGGGATACCCGAATCCTGTCCCATTTCGATTACGGCGAGTGTGTCCTTGGGGAAGCACGAGCCTCCGTAGCCAAGGCCTGGGAAAAGGAATTTGTCACCAATTCGCTTGTCGGCGCACATGCCTTCTCGGACACGGGCAATATCAGCGCCGTAGTGTTCGGCGAGGCGAGCGATTTCATTGATGAACGAGATCTTGCAGGCGAGCATGGCATTGCTTGCATACTTGACCATCTCAGATGACTCGATGTCCATGAACATCAGTGGATTTGATTTGGTCACATATGGTTCGTACAACTTCGTCAGCAGTTCGCGCCCGCGTTCGTGCTCAACCCCGCAGACCACGCGGTCTGGATGTTGGAAGTCTTGAATGGCATCGCCTTCTTTGAGGAACTCTGGATTGTCAGCCACCGAGAATGGTTTGCTCGTGATGCCGGCAATGACTTCGCGAACCTTCGCCGTTGTCCCAACTGGAACAGTGGACTTCACCACAATGACGGGATGTTCAACGCTGCAGACGCCAGACTCGATTGCCTCGCCAATGTCCCGAGCTACTGCCATAACCGCTGAGAGATCGCTGCGGCCGTCGGCTCCGGTTGGCGTACCGACGCAGATGAAGATCAGTTCGCCATCCCCGTATCCAGCAGCCTTGTCGCCTGTGAAGTGCAGCCGCCCAGCCTTGATGTTGAGCGTCATGAGCTCAGAGAGCCCAGGCTCGAAGATTGGACATTCGCCACGCAGCATCATGGCCACGCGATCCGGGTTGATGTCGAGGCACGTGATCTGGTTGCCTGTGTTGGCAAAGCAGGACCCTGTGACGAGTCCGACGTAGCCACTGCCGACGATGGTGAGATGCATTTGGGGGGTGTCCTCTAGTCTTGGATTCTGAGCAGCATGCGGCAGTTTAGCACAGGGGGCATTCATGACCTGCAGCCCAATTCGATGGATCGCTCATTTGGCAGCGAGGCATTGCTCGATTCTCAATATTTTTGATTTCAGACTCAGGTTGACCGATTCCGGGTCGCGATCGCCGGCATAGCCACCGAGGTCAGAAGCAGCGACTACGCGGTGGCAGGGTGTAATGAGGGACATCGGATTGTTTCGCATCGCGCTGCCAGCGGCCCGCGCGGCCTTTGGGGTACCGGCCATCGAGGCAAGCTCGGCGTAGGTGCGGGTCTCTCCAAGTGGGATGTTGCGGCAGGCGGCCCAGCAGGCGGCTCGAAATGGCGTGCTCTCGGGGACATCGATTGGAGGGGCAC
The DNA here is from genome assembly GCA_018663565.1 of Phycisphaerae bacterium. Taxonomy (GTDB): domain Bacteria; phylum Planctomycetota; class Phycisphaerae; order Phycisphaerales; family SM1A02; genus UBA12567. Next base: position 4,924 of record JABJQE010000155.1, on the reverse strand, counting down.
CGACCTGCTCCCGCAAGCAACTGCTGATCCAGGCTGCAGTGTGTGGCATCAGCCCGTCATCTTCAGTGCCGAGCCGTGGTTCGTCATGCAGGGCCGCGAACTCAACGGTCACCCAGCCGCAGTCATCAACTGCCAATACTGCGTGCCCCACGGGAGTGTCGACGAGCCTCCAAAAGGCGGGCATCAGTGCGGAAGCGGGAAGTCGCCGCACATGGCCTTGACGTCACGCCGGACCTCGGTGGCAACTGCGGTATCGCCGCGAGACTCAATGACCCGGTCGATCATCCGGGCGATATCTCGCATATGAGATTCGCCTAGGCCCCGCGTGGTGAGCGCGGCTGTCCCGAGTCGAAGTCCACTGGTCACCATTGGTGGCCGGGGGTCGTTCGGGATGCCATTCTTATTGGTCACGATGCCGGCTTGCTCAAGCCATGCCTCGGCATCGGCGCCGGTCAGATCGGCGTCGCGTGGTTGGAGATCAACGAGCAGCAAGTGATTGTCCGTGCCGCCAGTGCAGAGTCGGTATCCGTGCTCGACGAGGCCCGCCGCAAGGGCCTGGGCGTTGGCCACTACTTGGGCCGCGTACGTCTTGAAGGATGGCTGCAATGCTTCGCCAAATGCAACTGCCTTGGCCGAGATGACGTGCATCAGCGGGCCGCCCTGTGAACCCGGAAAGACTTTGCGATCGACCTTCTTGGCAATGGCTTCGTCATCGCAGAGGATCAGCCCGCCCCGTGGCCCTCTAAGCGTCTTGTGTGTTGTGGTCGTGGCGATATGCGCGTGTGGGAAGGGCGATGGATGAACGCCGCCAGCCACAAGCCCTGCGATATGAGCGATGTCCGCCATCAGGATGGCGCCGACCTCGTCGGCAATGGCGCGGAACTTCGCAAAGTCGATGGTTCGCGGATATGCGGAGTAGCCGCAGATGATCATCTTGGGCTTCACTTCACGCGCTCGCGACGCGATGTGGTCATAGTCGAGTGTTTCAGTGTCGGTGTCGAGATCGTAATCGTGGATCTCATAGAACGTGCCTGAGAAGTTTGGCTTCAATCCGTGGCTCAGGTGTCCGCCAGATTTGATTGGCAGTGACAAGATGCGATCGCCCGGGTCACACATCGCCATGAAGGCCGCAACGTTGGCATTGGCCCCGGAATGGGGCTGCACGTTGGCATATCCGCACCCAAAGAGTTCCTTTGCTCGCTCGCGTGCAAGGTCTTCAACGGTGTCGTGATGTTCACACCCGCCGTAGTACCGTTTGCCCGGGTAGCCCTCGGCATACTTGTTGGTCATCCACGTCCCCATCGCGTGCATGACTGCGGGGGACACATGGTTTTCTGAGGCAATAAGCTCAAGCGTTTCGGCTTGGCGGATGGCTTCGTGGCGGAGCACTTGGGCAACAGCGGGATCTGCCTGGTCCATGAGTGTCAGAAGATTGAGCGAGACGGTGTCGAGTGGTGGCAATTGAGTCGTAGTCATGGCGGGAATAGTACCTTGAGTGTAGGCCCCGAGATGCTCAACTGACGTACCCTCACCCACATGCCAGTGCACATTGTTCTGCTCAATCCGGAGATCCCGAATAACACGGGCACCATTGGTCGCACCGCCGCTGCGACCGGAGCGGTCTTGCACGTGGTGCATCCCATCACCTTTGATATGTCAGAGAAGGCTCGCCGGAGGGCGGGGCTTGATTACTGGGATCAGATTGATTGCCGTGAGCACGAGAATTGGCAGGCCTTCCTTGATGCAGAGCAGCCGGAGCGGCTCTGGGCTATGACTGCCCGCGCCGATCGTCCGGTGTGGGAGGCCTCGATCCAAAAAGGCGACTACTTGCTCTTTGGATGCGAAACCCGGGGCTTATCTGAGGCTATTCAGGCTTGGGCGATCAGTCGCTGGGGCCCTGCATGCAGGCTGTCCTTGCCGGTTCAGCCGCCAGCCCGGAGCCTTAATCTTGCTTGTGCTGTGACAGCTGCGGTCTATGAGTCAGTTCGTCAAGTATCAGTTCGGGGCTAGCCCAAGCGGCGGTTGTCTGCTTCGCTATAGTGAATCGCCTCGGACGCGCCGGTCGGGCTGCGTCCTCCATGGAGGCGAAGAGACATGGCGGATTACACAACAGAACAGATTCGAAACTTTGCACTCGTTGGAACGAGCGGCTCTGGTAAGACCACACTTGGCGAGGCCATGTTGGTTGATGCTGGTGCCATTGGCCGTGCCGGTACTGTCGAGGCGGGCACAACGGTCAGCGACTGGGATGAACTTGAGCATCAGTTTGGCCACAGCATTGATTCGTCATTGTTGACACTTGATCACGCTGGTTGTCACTTCAACATCATCGATGCTCCCGGACGTGGAGACTTCATTGGCAAGGCGATGAGTTCACTCCCAGCCGTCGAGACGATGGTCCTGGTACTTGATCCGGCTATTGGCATTGACCCTGTTGCGCGGCGCATGATGAAGATCGCGAAGGAACGGAATTTGCCTCGCGCCATTGTGATCAACAAGATTGACGCTGGCGGCGATATCTCGGACTTTCTGATGACGATCAAGGCGACGTTCGGAAGTGAGTGTTGTTCGATCAATCTTCCCGCTGGCAATGGCACGTCGATCATTCGGTGCTTCCAAGAGACTCAAGGGGAATCTGATCTTGGCAATGTTGCTGACTTTCACACGCAGCTTGTTGATCAGATTGTCGAAGTCGATGAAGTGCTCATGGAGAAATACCTTGAGGCGGGAGAAGTCTCACCTGACGAATTGCTCCAGCCATTCCGCCGGGCCATGCGTGAAGGGCACTTGGTGCCTGTGTGCTTTGCTGCCGCGAAAGAAGGTATTGGCGTCAATGAATTGATGGATCAGATCGCCCGCTTGTTCCCTAATCCAAGCGAGGGTAATCCCCGGCCTTTGCAACGTGTCACTGATGGTGGGCGTGAGAATCTCACGGTCGTACCCGACGAGACGCTCTCGGCCATTGGTCACTGCTTCAAGGTTGCTTCAGATCCCTTTGTGGGCAAGCTGTGCTTCTTTCGAGTGCATCAAGGAGCCTTCGATAACAGCACGCATCCAATTGTAGGGAACGGTCGCAAGGGCATTCGGCTTGCGCATTTGTATCACTATTGCGGAAAGAGTCACGAAGAGGTCCACAAGGCCGTTCCAGGCGACATCGTTGCGGTGTCCAAGGTTGAAGAGATTAGTTACGACGACGTGCTGCATCTCGACGAGGCGGGATGGATCGCCATGGACACGATTACGCTTCCCAAGCCTATGTTCGGTCTTGCGATTGAGACATCGGCGAAGGGTGCCGAGGCCAAACTCGGCGACGCACTGTCCAAGATGACCTCGGAAGATCCCACGTTCGTGATGGAGCGTAATGCGACCACCAAGGAACTCGTGGCTCGCGGTATCGGCGAATTGCATCTGCGAGCGAAGCTGAAGTTGCTCAAAGATCGTTACGGCGTTGAGGTGGACACCAAACAACCGAAGGTGGCATACAAGGAAACAATTTCAAGCAAGGCTGAGGGGCATCATCGTCACAAGAAGCAGAGTGGCGGCTCCGGCCAGTTTGGAGAGGTGTACCTGAGGGTTGAGCCAGTCGCGGAAACGACCGAGGGCTTGGTGGATGGGCTTGACTTCGTGGATGACACCTTTGGCGGCTCTGTGCCCAAGCAGTATCTTCCTGCCATTGAGAAGGGTGTTCGCCGCGTGATGCTGGAAGGTGCCATTGCCGGGTATCCGATGCAGAATATTCGAGTTTCTGTCTATGACGGGAAACACCACGCGGTGGATTCGAAAGAGATTGCATTTATGACGGCCGGCCGCCGTGCATTCGTTGACGCCGTTCAGAAGGCATCGCCTGTCCTGCTCGAGCCATTTGTCAAGCTTGAGATTACGGTTCCAACGGGTTACATCGGCGACATCTCATCTGATTTGTCTGGCCGGAGAGGCCGAATTCAGGGCACAGACATGTTGCCTGGCGACCTTGCCATTGTGAGCGCTGAGGCGCCGCTGTCCGAGGTAATGAGTTACGCGAATCAATTGAAATCGATCACTGGGGGTGCTGGCAGTTACGTGATGGAATACTCCCATGACGAGAACACGCCCCCGAATGTTCAGGCCTCGGTTGTGGCCTCATTCAACCCGCAGAGCGAAGAGGACTAGCACACCGGCAAGGGTGCTGGCGGGTACCCTGTGCCAATGCTCATTCGGCGATGTGATCCCGCTCAGGCTCAGGATGTCACCATGGACGGTGTCACAGGCGTGGCCATGCAAATGCTTGTGGGCCGTGACGATGCGGCGCCCAACTTTGCGATGCGACACTTTGTGGTGCAGCCCGGTGGGCACACGCCTCAGCACAGCCACCCGTGGGAGCATGAGGTCTTTGTAGTTGAGGGCCAACTCTGTGTCGAATGCAATGACGAGCAGCACGTCATCTCGGCCGGTGACGCGATTTTCGTGCCGAGCGACTCGATGCATCAGTTTACGAATGAGTCCAATCAGCCGGCTCGCTTTCTTTGCCTAGTCCCACTCGAGTTTGAGTGCGGGTGCGATGTGCCGGGAAGCTAATTGATGAATATGCACGCATCCCTGCCGCGCTGGTCCGCAACATGGAGCATCTTGCTCCTTGGAATGTCGTGCGTGATGCTTGTCGTTGGACTTGTGTCAACAGATGAACAGTGGGGCGTGGCAATGTCCTTCGCAGGAGGTGGCGCTGCAGCGGTGTGCCTGATTGGGCTCTTGCTCGCTCAGCCGGCGATTGCATTTATTGGCTCAGTCATTTGCGTATGCGCTGGCATGGTGGCAGCGTCGCTGGCCCAGTTAGAGACCGCGTGGGCTTCGCCGGTTTTGACGGCCGGGCTGCTCGGGCTTGTGGGGCTCGGGTTGCTTGGGGCGTTTCGTATGCTTGGCGGTTCCGGCGGGGTTCGTCAGGGGAGCG
>JABJQE010000154.1 GCA_018663565.1 Phycisphaerae bacterium | reverse complement strand
CGCGGGCAACCAAAGTCAGCAAAAGACCGTGGCCTCCACTACAAGCTTCTTCCAAGATGCCTATGGCGGTCCAACGAGCTTGGATGTCAATCCTGCCTTCTACCCACTCGCTCCAGATCTCATGTGGGATAGCCGCGTGACAATCGGTGCCATTGATTCCTCTGGCGATCCCTTCCCAGAGAACGCCCTGAACAGCGTTGGCATTGACTGGGGCAACTTCAATGCAGGCGGTGACCTCAGCGTCGGCAACGGCACATGGTTTGTCCTCCCGATCGATGATCAGGGTGATAGCCAGGCCTTCACAGACAGTGCTTGCGTCGAGCGAAACGGTGTGCTGATTGCACGCCTCACCACTATGGAGCACTCTTCAGAGATTCTTGTCGAGGCACTATTCCAGGGCCGCGACGGGTTCAACATGACGTGGCAAGACATCGCTTCGGGACTGATCACCTATCAAGGTGAGCTGGACTGCAATCTCAATGGCAACCCAGACGCCTGCGATATTGCCAACGGAAGCAGCACCGACTCCAACGGCAACGGTATCCCAGACGAATGCGAGTCAGCATGCTCGGGCGATATCGATGGCGATGGCGATGCTGACGTAGACGACGTGCTTGCCATCATCAATGGCTTCGGCACCGAGTACAACGTCGATGACCTGCTCAACACGATCGCAGACTTCGGCTGCCAAGGCTGATCTCTCCATCACGCGTGTAAACGGCGGGGTGCCGGTCAATCGACCGGCACCCCGCTTTGCGTTGGTGGGGTCCGTCGACTCGACCTACATCCCGCCCCCTCATCCCCTGCTCGCGACCGCCTCGCTCTGTAAACCGTACCAATAAGAACAGAAGTGGCAACGGAGTCAGTCGCCTTCCCCGAACCCCCCGCCGCCTGGCGTGTTGATCTCAATACGATCTCCCGCACCAACTTCAAGCGTGCAGCGACCATCAAACTCAGCGTGCGAGCCATCGGCTCGTGTCACCGACTGCGAGCCAGATTCGCCATCCTCGCCACCGCTAAGGCCAGGAGGACACACTACGCGCCGACCAGCGAGCAAAGATACGGCCATTGGCTCAAGAAATCGAATCGCACGCACCGCTCCATCGCCACCACGATACGCGCCATTTCCACCAGACTCCGCTCGAATACCAAAGTGCTCGAGCCGTACGGGGAACCGAGCCTCGAGTACCTCGGGATCAGTCAACAGACTATTGGTCATGTGTGTGTGCACGGCCGATGCGCCATGAAACCCTGGGCCAGCACCGGCGCCACCACACAACGTCTCGTAGTACTGCAATTCGTTCGTCCCAAATGTGAGGTTGTTCATCGTGCCCTGCGAAGCTGCCTGGAGCCCAAAGGCCGCAAGCAAACAGTCGACGATGATCTGAGATGTCTCGACATTACCGCCGACCACCGCGGCCCCTACGCCTGGTGAAAGCATACTGTGCTCTGGAATGACAAGGTCAATGGCATCAAGGCACCCTTCGTTGAGCGGGATGTCATTGGCCACCACACAACGCAGAACATACAACACAGCAGCCATCGTCACGGCCCGTGGCGCATTCGTATTGCCTGCTCGCTGCCCACTTGTTCCGCTGAAGTCAATCAGGGTCCGCCCGCCGACATTCGCAACGCGAACACACACCTCCGCTCCGTCATCCATCAGCATACGGCTCTGGCCGTCCGAGACATGCTGCAGAGCCTCTTGTACGCAGGCCGACGCGTTGTCACGCATGGCTCGCATGGCTGCCTCAAATCCATCATCGCCAAGTTCTTCTGCCATCGCCTGTATTTGATCAATGCCACGAAGATTCGCAGCAAGCTGCGCCCGCAGATCATCCACCACCATGTTCGGCCGCCGCGCAGGACACGGACCACTGCTAAGCGCCACCCGAATCGCGTCGTCACACAACACGCCACGGCGCATCAGCGGCATGCCATCAAACACCACGCCCTCCTCTTGAAGCGTCGTGGAATGCGGTGGCATCGAACCAGGTGTTGTGCCACCAACATCAGCATGATGCGCCCGGCTCGCCACGACACATACCACTCGACCATCACGTAGTACCGGCGACACCACAGTGAGATCGGGAAGATGGCTGCCGCCGTGCGCAGGGTCATTGATCAAGAATGCGGAACCTGAATCGAGTTCCTTGCTGCACTTCTGCAGGACCCGCCGTACGGCTTGCCCCATAGACCCTAAATGCACCGGGATGTGCGGACCATTGGCGACAAGTCGACCAGCATCATCGAATATCGCGCAAGAGTAATCCCGCCGTTCCTTGATATTGACACTGCTCGCGATGTGCTGCAGGGTCGTGCCCATATCGCGGCACATACTCAGCAGCCTGCGGTTCATGATCTCAACGTGCGCGGGATTCGCCGCATCAAATTGCAATGCTGGTCTCGGTGAAGTTCGCTGCACGCGAATCGTTCCATTTTCGTCGCGATCCGCACACCAACCAGGCTCTATCACAGTGGTCGCTCCATCATGCAATACAACAGCTGGGCCGGTGACTGCGTCTGCGGACGACTCATCAACAAGGGGCACATCGCACCACTTCCCATCCACCCACATTGGAGTGTCTCGCGTCACGGCGTTAGCGTCCGTCCGAATTCCAAGGTCACACGACACTCCACCAACTGACACCTCCACCTCCACGGCGTCAATAATCAGCGGGCCTCTTGCCTCGAATCCGAAGCGGTCACGACACTGCACTCGAAAGACCTGGTCCATCACGCTCAGTTCATCAAGGGAGACATCTAACGATCTGTCCCACCCCAAGGCCCGCAGTGACACCCGAACACGGCCGTGCACATCGGTTGGCCGTTCTGGGCGAAGTTCATATGAAGCGGTTTGAGAGAGCCGATCAGCGACGTCGATCGCCCCGGCAAGACCTTCCCGATCAAGGGGCTGCTCGATACTTTCTCGCTTCACCACAACTCGGTGGCTCTGCGCAATTCCAACCGCGGAGAGCACGCCCGATCGCGGAGGAATAATCACTGTGTCCATTCCAAGCCGATCCGCAACACGGCACGCTACACCGCCACTAGCCCCGCCGAAGACGCACAGCGCCGCACCAGCAGGATTATGACCTTGTTCAACAGACACTTCGCGAATGGCCGCGGCGATTCGCTCAACCGCCACCATGAGAAACCCATCGGCGACCTGCTCAGGACTCACATCGCCTGCAAGGGCTTTGATTGCCTGCCGGGATGCCTCGCCATACATCGCCGCATCCCCCGATGGCCCAAACACAGGCGGCGGCGCCTCGATTGGCAAGCGGCCAAGTAGCACATGACAATCTGTCAGTGTCGCCGGCCCACTGAGTCCGTAACACGCAGGTCCCGGCGTTGCTCCTGCACTACTCGGTCCAACGTGGTGCCGACCCCCGGAGACCGTGCAGATGGATCCGCCACCTGCGGCCACGGTGTGAATTCGAAGCATGGATGAACGGATCCGAACGCCACCAACAACCGTATCGGTACACCGTTCAAGCTCGCCCGCGTACCACGACACATCGGTTGAGGTGCCACCCATGTCCATCGCGATGACACGGTCGATGCCGAGCTGTGCCGCGACGTTCGCCGCCGCGACAACGCCACCTGCTGGCCCCGACAATACCGCTGCATTTCCACGAAACGATTTCGCCTGTATGAGTCCACCAGTGCTCTGCATGCACACCACTGGTGTGTTTCCGACCGATGCGACAAGCCGTGACATGGCCGAGTGCACCACGGGCGTCAAACTGGCATCGAGCGACGTCGTATCGATACGCGATACCACTCCACGCAAAGGGCATATGCGGCTGGTTACAACTTCATCAAACCCGATCGATCTGGCCACCTCGGCGATCTGCTCTTCATGTTCGGCGTGCTGCCATCCATGAAGCAGGGTGATGGCCACCGATCGATATCCCTGTTCAAATGCAGCGGTGAGATCACTG
>JABJQE010000153.1 GCA_018663565.1 Phycisphaerae bacterium | reverse complement strand
ACACCGACGGCATCATGACACTGACCAGCGCTGTCTTTGATACGGCCGACTATGTGACGATGGCGATCTTCCTTGCAGATACCGGCTACGAAGATCAGGATTGGGTCACCGTCACCATGGGTGGCGTGGAGTTGTACAGCCTCGGCGGCACAGACGATGGCGGACTTGCGATGGAAGAGGCGTCTGGCGTCTGGATCGTCGTGTCCGGTGCGGTTTCCGGCGGCGCTCTTGAGATTTCATTTGCCAGCAACTCTGGCTCAGAAGCTCTCTACATCGATTCGATCACCATCGAAGGTGCGGCCGTGCCTGCTCCTGCAGCGCTGGCTCTGCTGGGTCTGGCTGGATTCGCGCGTCGCCGACGTCGCTGATTCACTCCATACGTTCAACATGATCTACTCAGGGCCGCAGTCTTCGGACTGCGGCCCTGTTGTTATAGACAAACGACCCGCCGGACCAATACTGGGCACCCACCAAATGGTGCTTGGCACTCAATTCAAGAGGCCAAGTACTGGCCACCTGTATGACACCCATTCAGCGGGGCTCACGCGCAAAGCACGCCCTTATCGGGCCCGTAGAAATGCCTGAAATGCGAGCGTGTGAATTTGATTGATGGGTGTCCACCAGTCACTGGCCAGTCCCAGTCATCACCAGGCCTCGCCGTGGCGATCGAGGTTTGTTTTGTGTTTTTGACTTGGCCTGTCGGCCAGGTTGTGGGACATTGGATCATGGAGAAGGAAGACCCCCATGCAGATCACTACTCAAGTTACCGTTGTCGTTGCAAGTTTTTTTGTCACCGCACTCCCCCTTCAGCCCGCTGCTGGCAATGACTACAGCATTGGCATGATGAACTGGGTCACACACCCGATCATGAACAGCAGCGATCTCACGGCGCTGACCAGTTTCGCGACTTCGGCAACGACACCTTCGATTGCTGGAGGATGGGTTATCCAAGAAGTGGCCGACACCATTCAGGGTGGGGCTAATTTCCCGCAGGTCGATGCCTATGTGCAAGCGATCGACACTGCAGGTATTCACCTGTCGCTGAACTATGCTGATGACAATTGGGACGGAACGGCCCAGGGGGTCACCGACAATGTGACACTCATACTCAACTACCTCAGTGCGTGCACGGCAACACTCTCGACGAATGTGGGTGTCAGTGGACCAACCATTGATGTCAATCTCGATGTCGAACCCAAGGGAAGTGCCACCACAGCTGACTGGATCGCCATGCTCTCGCAAGTTCACAGCCTCATCGAGGCCCACAACACAAGCGGGGCCACTGTCCACGCGACCCTGTCCGCATTCATGTCTACGGAGGTACAAGATGACATCAGCTCCGGAGGCCTTTGGGGGCAGGTCTGGCCCAGCATCGACACACTGATCGTGATGGCGTATCGCAACCTGCCATGTTTCACGACACCCTGTGTCGGAACGGTTGCTGCTCCCTGCAACGACGGCTTCATGAAGTGGGGCATTGAGTTGGCGTCCAATACACCAGCCGGGAAATACTGCTCCATCGCCCTTGAACTCGACCACAATGGCGCCGATCTAGGTAGCGAGTGCTGGAAGATCTCCTTCGGTGCAACGGGCATCTACAACCACCCTTCCTCGACGGATCCACAGGCCTATCGACGTAGCTTTTTGACCGAAGCCATGAATGAAGGCTGGAAACTACTCTCGGCCACGCAGCAGGGGGCACTTCATCCAAATGGTGGCTTCATTCTTAACAGTTACCAGTGGTTGAGTTGTTTCCGAGATGGCGTTCAGGTCAATGGAGGCGGCGCTTGCGTGCCGTCGGGTACCTGCGACGACGCGTCCCGGTGCATCCCGAAGCTGGCCCACAACCCGCCCGACCTCAACTTCGACGGAGTCGTCGACGGGCTGGATCTTGCCGTACTGCACGATCATCTCGGTACATGCGATCATGATTCAAACCTCGATGGGGACGTCACCATTGACGACTTACTCACCCTGATCGCAGGATGGGGTGCCTGCCAATGAACCTTGGGCGCCTGTGCGAATAGTTGCGCAATGGTTGTGCTTCGTCAGGACGCGAGATGCGTCTTGCCGCGGGCTTT
>JABJQE010000152.1 GCA_018663565.1 Phycisphaerae bacterium | reverse complement strand
CCAACTTGCAGCAACCGCGCCGGACATGGTCTGCAACACCGGCGATCTTGTTGATTTGCACTGGCCGGGCGTAGAGCCTGTGGCCCAAGCACTTGGCGCCATCAAGGCACCGCTGGGCAACTTCTTCGTCCTCGGGAACCACGATGAACTCGATTCGGGCGATGATGTTGAACGCATTGTCGCTGCCGCTGGTACGACTGTGTTGCATGACGATGTGGCGCTCGTCACGCGAGGTAATGACCAACTCCGTATTGGCGGTATTGGTTGGGCTCGAACTCCGATCCGCTGTCAGTCACGCGTCGACAAAGCACTTGGTGATGAGTGCGTTGATCTATTGCTCTCACACAACCCAAAGGCCTTTGACCACGCAGCAGATCGCGGCATTCCACTCACACTCTCTGGACACACCCACGGTGGTCAAATTGCCAGGCGAAACAAACCCGATGCCAATCTCGCCGTCGCGCACAGACGAAGCGCTGGTCTCTATGAGCATGGCGACAGCCGGATGTATGTTTCGGTTGGTGCTGGGTCACTCTTCCCCATGCGGGTCAATGTGCCCGCAGAGGTCGCGGTTCTTACTATTCGATCGGGCGACTGAGTTGATCGACGAGTAATCGTGTGGAGACTGCCCGGTGGGATCGACGGTTCTTCTCATCGGGTGAAAGTTCCGCGCTGGTGATGCCCTCGGGCAATATCAAGAGTGGGTCATACCCAAACCCGTGTCCACCGCGAGGTGTGCACGCAATGGTGCCATCGAAGGTGCCCCGGGACTCGGCGACAACCGTGCCATCTGGATCAGCAAGACACATACAACAGACAAATCGAGCAGCTCGATCACCTTGGGCAACTTCCCGCATGGCCTCAAGCAACTTGACATTGTTTGCTGCATCGCGTTCTTCACGGCAATCTCCAACACCGGAATACCGTGCGCTGTGAATGCCTGGGGCGCCGCCGAGCGCATCCACCTCAAGACCCGAGTCGTCTGCCAAACATCGCCTGCCGGTCGACCTGGCGTAACCGATCGCCTTGAGTCTTGCGTTGCCTTCAAATGTGTCGGCGTCTTCAACTGGCTCTGGCGGCAACACATCGAGCACATCAAGTCCAACGACCTCAATTCCAATGCTCCCGAGAATCGCAGACACTTCGTCAAGCTTGTGTGGGTTGGACGTTGCGAGCAGAACTTGGGTGGACATTACCGGCTCACTGGACAATGGGGAACTTCGCCATGACATGACGTAATGCGTGTCCGAATACCACCGCGCCCCCGCCAGTCGGTTACGACCTGGAGCCAGCGTGGAGACATCACTGCGACCAGATCGTCCCGAATTTGATTGGTTACGGCCTCGTAATAGATGCCCTCGTTTCGAAACGACTGGTAATAAAGTTTGAGGCTCTTCAGCTCGACACAGGTCGCCGCCGGCTCAAACCGAACGGTCACGGTGCCGAAGTCAGGGTGGCCAGTCTTGGGACACACCGAGGTAAATTCCTCGTTGATGTGCTCAACAAGAAATGGTGACTCAACTGGGGACGGAAAAACCTCTAGTAATGATGCGTCTGGCATAACCGTGGATTGTACTTGTCGCGGCTTCTTCGCGAAGTGTGCCCTATAGGGGTACCGGACACTAAAGGCGATATGGACTACCGCGCCGAAGCCGCGACCCATACCATGCCGCCCATGCGCACCACTCTGATCATTCTGGCGACGATCTCGATGCAATCCTGCTTCATCTTTGGCGATAAAGATCAGCAGGCTCGGCAAGCCATGATTGAGGTCCGCACCGAACAAGCAGAATCAGCACTCGCTGATGGCGAGTACACCGAGGCGACGCGACTCTTTGACGAAATCCTCTCGGCTGACCCCGACAATGTGCCCGCCTGGATTGGCATGGGTGACGCATACTCAGAACTTGGCGAGTGGGACCACGCAGAACCAGCCTTCAACGAAGCGTGTGAACGCTCACCAGAATCGTATGACGCGCAGTTTGGTCATGGGCTCGCGCTTCAAATGCTCGATCGCCTCGTCGATGCCGTGTCGGCGTATCACCGCGCACTGACGATTGACCCCATGAGCAGCGAAGCAAGCCTCGGTGTTGCCACGTCCTATTTGCAACTCGACGAACCACAACACGCTTTACCATTTGCGCTGCGGGCGGTCGAGATTGATGAGAATGATGGCCGCGCCTGGGTGAGCCTCGGTGCCGCCTATGAGCAAACGGGAAAGGAATCCGAAGCTCTCGACGCATACCTCGCGGCCTCTGAGCGATTGGAATCCTCGCCCGAACTGAAACACAACCTCCTGCATGCCTATGCCCGTGCAGGGCGTCACAGAGAAGTCGTCGGAACCGCCCGCAGCATGCTTGCCGATGGACCATCTGCTGAGGCTGCCGAACGCATGGGATGGGCATGGTTTCGACTTGGCGATTACGACAAGTCTGCCGATGCCTATCGCCTAGCGGTCAATACCGATCCACAGATGTACCGCGCCTGGAATGGACTTGGTGTCAATGCCCTCAACCGGTGGCTCATCAGCGAACGGTCAGATGACATTGCGCTCGCTGAAGCAAGTGAGTCGTTTCGGGCGTCGCTTCAGTTGCACCAAGATCAAGCCAAGGTTGCCAAACTTGTCTCTCGATATGGGTTGTAGTGCACTGATTCCAAGGAATCAGTGCACTACAGAGCCATCAGACCTGCTTTCGCAGGACTGAGGCCGGTCTACTGCTCAACTGCCAGAGCCCCCTACGCAGTCCCAACAGACTCACGATTGCCATTTTCATTCCGAACACTCACGCCAAGCATCGCCGCAGCTCGGTTGATGATGTCGGTGTACTCCACGCCGCATTGTTCAAGAATGCTTTGTTCGGAACGAGCGGACTTCGGAATGCGGGTCACAAGAAGTGGTTCAACCCGGAACCCGTCGCCAGATTGTGCGCATGCTTCCGACACGGCTGAGAACAAGCCACCGCCATAGTTGTCTTCAACAACCAGAACATTGCCACCGTTCTCGTTGGCAAGATCAAGCAGTTTCTCTTCGTTGAGTGGCAAAGAATAGCAATCAACAAGCGAAACATCGATGCCAAGTTCATCAAGACCATCGAGAGCCTTGTTGCACTCGTGCACCATGAATCCAGATGAAACGACAAGTAAGTCGCGGCCTTGCACAAGCGTTTCCATACCACCAAACTCAAACTTGGTGTCCTCGTTGTACAAGAACTCAACCTCTGGTCGGTGTACCCGCATATAACACAGGCCGTCATGCTCAGCCATAAGTTGGGTCAATCGGAAAGCCGAGTAGGCATCGGATGGCTGCAGTGTCCAACATCCCGGACCTCCGGAATGACCCTCCGTGCTTCCGAGGCTGCGAAACCATGCAATGTCAGGTAGTGACATCTGGCTTGGGCCATCGGCCGCAAGTGAAATGCCTGAGTGTGAGCCGACGCATTTGAGATTGGCGCCAGAGTTCATGGCCATCTCAATTTGGTCATACGCTCGGGTCAAGAACTTGCCAAAGGTCGAGCAGAATGGAACCTTTCCTGCGGCAGCAAGGCCAGCCCCCGCGCTCATCATGTTCTGTTCGGCAATGCGACACTCTGCAAAGCGTGAGGAAAGGTCTGCATCTTTGGCGAACCACTCAGCAAATGTTGAATTCTGGGTGTCAGCATCAAGTGCCCACACACGTGAATCGGTGTGACCGAGCGCCCGAAGGGCCAGGCCGTAGGCCTTACGAGTCGATAGTGTTCCTGCCTGAAGCAGTGTTCGCATATCCCAGCGATCAGCCGCTTCTTTCATCGTCATGGGCGTTGTAATCTCAGCCTCGCGGCGAGATGTCGTAGTTGGCGGATGAATTGTCAGTGAATCACCGCCGATTGACACACTCAGCGTGGACCCCGTGGAGGCAAGTTCTTGAAGGGCCTTTGTGAGCATTTCGCCCTTCGCTGGCTTGCCGTGCCAGCCGCCACCCTGCATGGATGGCACGCCCCACCCCTTGACCGTGCGTGCAACAACTGCCATTGGCGTTGCTGGGCCGGCTGCGAATGTGTCGAAAGCCTTGCGAATTTGGGCGGGGTTGTGACCATCAATTGTGATGACCGTCACGCCTGCCGCCTCAAGTTTGGCGGCAATACGCTCTGGGGATTGTTGCGGACTTACTGCCGCGGCCTGACCCAGACCGTTGCAGTTAATGATTGGCAACACGTTGGTCAGGTCGTGATCCATGATGAAATCAACTGCTTCCCAGATCTGACCCTCGCGTGATTCGCCATCGCCGATCACGCAATAGATACGTTGATCGATTCCATCTTCGCGGGCTGCGAGCCCAAGACCAGCCGCGACGGACAACCCTTGTCCGAGCGAACCAGTAGCTGCATCAAAGAAGGCGACACCCTCCATTGGATTCGGGTGACCATCAAGAGGTGAATTGCTTTCACGGAAATGGTCGAGGTCTTCCACTGTGCAGGGTCTCTCCTCGCCTGGCTTACCGATCATGACACCAAGATCAGCGAAGGCGGCGTACACAATTGGTACTGCATGGCCTTCTGAGAGCACCAATCGGTCAGACGTGTTGAGGCCGGGATTCTCAGGAACCCACCGCATGCCTTCATACAGGAGGCATGTCACGATATGGCCGAGGCTTAGCGCGGTTGTCGGGTGGCCGCTGCCGGATGCGGCAGTCATGTTCAGGGCCAGAGAATCAAGGCGAACGGCCTTGGCGTGTACAGCGGCTTCAAAGGACATAGAACGCGTCTCCCAAAGGGTGTGGCGGGTGAAAAAGGCATGTGTTACCGGAAATAGACGAGGCGGCAAAGTATCGCATCAAGCGGCTCCGGCGGCAAGGGCGATCGGGGCCTGATGCTACACTCCACCACGCTTTCGGCGAGTAGGCCGATCTGGAGATCAAGCAATGGCGTTGAAGGTGATATGTGATCAAGGTGCTCTCGCTGATGCCCTCAATACGGTTTCGGCCGTGGTGGCGTCCCGAACGCCAACCCCGGTACTGACCTGCATCAAGCTGACCGCGGAGAATGGTCGGCTTCGGCTCGCTGCAACCGATGGCGAGATATCACTGCAACTCGACCTCGACCGCGTCGAAGTTGACAGTGACGGCGAGGCATTGGTGCCCGCTGACAAACTGACTCAGATTGTGCGGGAGTGCTCAGACCCAACCGTGAGTCTAAAGGCCGAGGGACACGCCCTGCATATCAATGCGGGCGATTCACACTTCAAGATCTATGGATTCGATCCATCCGAAGCACCACCACTTGAAGCCTTTGATGAAACTTCTGTGGACTGCACGCTTGATGCGGGGACACTCGCAAGCATGGTGGCGCGAAGTTTGTTTGCTGCCGCTGTTGAACATACCCGATACGCCATCAATGGCGTTCTGTTTGACCGAGACGGAAAGCGACTTCGATTTGTCGCAACTGACGGTCGCCGATTGGCCATGGCCTCGGGCGACTGCAAGGCTGAAACCGGCACGAAGCAGTGCATCATTCCTGGCAAAGCACTGTCGCTTATTCGGCGACTTGTCAACGACCCAGAAACACCGGTACGCATTGCCGTGGATGCCAGTCGAATCACGCTTAGGTTTGACGATCCAGATGCGCCCGCCACACTGGGTAGTTCGCTTGTTGAGGGCCGATTCCCTCCATTCGAAGATGTCATTCCGAAGGATCAGGACAAGAAAGTCGTCTTCGATCGCGACACGCTTCGAAGCGCGATTCGACGCGCAAGCCTGCTCACAAACGAGGAATCACGTAGCGTACGAATGAAGTTCGAGCCGAATAAACTCACGCTCACAAGCCACGCGCCTGAAATGGGCGAGGCCGTCGTGCACCTTGAACTCAAGGACTACGCCGGCGATACACTCGAGATTGGCTTCAACCCCACGTACATCGCAGATGCCCTGAAGGTGATCGATTCACAAGAGTTGTCATTTGAGTTCAAGGCTGCAAATAAGCCAGGCCTCATTCGGTGTGGTCGCGACTTTACGTATGTACTGATGCCTGTCAACGTGTAGAGCGACACCCTACGGCGCAAACTTGACACTGCATCCCCATGGCGACGTTTGGGACGGGGAGGGGCTTTGGCCCGCCTTGATTTTCTTCACGGCTTCCAATACATGGTTGATGTTGTCTTTCGTGTCACCACGCTTATTGGTATCAAAAGCACCGTGATATCGAAGCACGCCTTTAGCATCAACCACAAACATATGTGGTGTTGTTTGGGCACGGTATGCGTGACCAACAGCGCCATCGAAATCAATCAGGATTGGTGACTCAATCTTCCACTTCTTCTTCGCAGCCCGATTGGCCGCAATCACTTCTTCCTTCGTATTGCGGCGAGCCGTTGAGTCGATCAACAGATATACGACGGTTGGATCGATTCCTTTCAATTGCTTCTGCAGCGCCTTGGCGCGACCTGTGGCGTGAATTG
>JABJQE010000151.1 GCA_018663565.1 Phycisphaerae bacterium | reverse complement strand
GTGTCACGGCGGACACTCGTACGCATGCGGCGTCGTGGTTTGGCCATGCGTTATGTGAAGTGTGATGACGGACAATTGCGTCTGGGCTGCCGTGAAGACGTGCTGAAATGGTTCGCGTCGTGGTGGAAATCCCAAACACGGAGTGCGAAGCCGTGTTCTTCAAACGATGGCTCCCCACAGGATATTGTGGCGGCAGCGCGCGATCTCCAAAGTGAAATGAGTTTGCCTCGCATGGTCTCTACCATTGCCGCGAGGTTTCCAAATCGTTCTGTGAGTTCGATACGGAGCGTTGTACGTCGCGGAATCGATCGGGGCGAAATCTCCACACTCGTGCAGCACAGACTTTGCGATCGTGACAAACAGTTTGCGTGGCGAGCCGACCGGCTAGGCATTCCGGCTCGGGACATTGCCGCTCGGCTTGGCATCGGAGGTTCAGCAGTTCATCGAGCGGTGATTCGCTGGAGACGCCAGCAGCTTGTCGTGTATCAATCGGTACTGCCACCAGCGTTGATTGGCCGTGATATTGGGGATGAAGTAGCGCTGTCGCCTGCATGCGTGAACAGCGGTCTAGGTCTGTGGTCGGACGAATTCATAGTGTCGCCCAATGCTGTGGAATGCTCTGATCTGGAAGCAACATTGGTGGCCATGCACGTCTTGCGACGACGCTTTGGCGCGATCGCCTCGGGGATTAGGGGCCAACCTGCAGCGGGCCAGATTGACCGCGCCGAAACAGATCTTCGTTGGATGACGCAGCTCCGGTTTCGACTTGTGATGCATCTTGCCTCCACACTCAGAGAGACTATTCAGCAGTGGTGTGGTCGCGGCCCCGAAACCTTGTCATTCGAGACACAGCGTGTTGTATTGCAGCGTGGTCTTGCCGTATGCAGGCGTGTCGTCGAGCATCATCCTGCGGATGAGGCGAGCCGGCTTACCGCACGAGCTCACGCTGCAATCGACCGCACTCTGGCAGAAATGAATTTGCCTCGCGCTGATCTCGCCACGTCTCGCTTGCTCACGTTGCCGTCCGTGCCGCTACGGGCGAGCGAGGTATGGCGGGACGTGCTACCAGAGCCTATTTGGGAGCGTCGGCATGGCCAGCTCTCTTCATCGCATCGTGAACTCGTTGCATTGCGGTGGGGGTTCTGCGGTCACCGTCCTCGCACACTTCAGGAGGTTGCTGATGAATGTGGACGCTCGGCGCCCGCAATCGCTCGAGTTTGGGCTACGGCGCAGCAACAGCTTGTGAATCCACATCAGGCCAATTGAAGATTGAGAGAACTCCAGCGACTCAACGCTTGGAGAACTGGAATCGCTTGCGTGCACCAGGTTGACCAGGCTTCTTCCGTTCGACCTTGCGTGGGTCACGGGTGAGGAAGCCACGATCGCGGAGCGTTTGCTCAAGCGAGCCGTCATACCGCATCAGTGAGCGACCAAGTCCGAGGATAATCGCACCAGCCTGGCCGGTGAAACCACCGCCATGCACATTGACCTGAACTTCGACACCATCGGTTGTGTTGGTGGCGTCGAGGACGGTCAGGATGTTCTTGTGATCACGTTCTTCCTTGAAGAACTCTTTGAGATCTCGGCCATTGACCTTGAACTCACCCTTGCCAGGGCGAATTCGTACGCGAGCAACCGATGCCTTTCGTCTGCCAGTACCCCAGAACCAACCACCAGCTGTTGGCTTGGCGGCGACGGCCTCTTGTGGTTCAGGCGTAAGCATTTCCGAAGGCAGTGTTGCAACGGCTTCGGTGGTGGCGTCGGTGTTTGTGAGGTCTTCGGTCATCGTGTCAGTTCTCGTGAGACGGTACGTCTCGTGTGTGGTTCGGTCAGCCGATCAGCGGCGTGGTGGCCTGAGCAGCATGAGGATGATCATTGCCTGCATAGACCTTGAGTTTCTTGAACATTTGTCGCCCGAGGCGAGTCTTTGGCAGCATGCGTCGAACGGCTTGTTCGATAACACGCTCTGGGTGCTTGGCCATGACGCTGCCAACGGAGCGAAGTTTCAGACCGCCCGGATAACCGGAGTAGGACTTCACCATGCGTTGTTCAGTCTTGCGACCGGTCATCACAACTTTGGATGCATTGGTCACGATGACGTGATCGCCACAGTCGACGTGGGGGGTCCAGTCGGGACGATGCTTACCCATGAGTGCACGTGCAATTTCAACAGCCATGCGGCCGAGCACGAGCCCATCGGCATCAATATGTCGCCAAGCAGTGTTTGCTTCACCTGGCTTGAGGAATGTCGTCTGGCGGGGCATGGTCACGTATCTCCAAGGGCATCTTCAGCATCCCAGAAACGGTGGTTTCGCAGGGATGGGATATCAATCACAACAACACGGCCGCGGCGAGCCACAGCGAACCGAGGAGGATACCGCACCCACCGTGGGTGTCAAGGTTTCCGGCTTGTTGAAGTGCCTTTGAACCGAGGCCAGCGGCTAGTCTGTGGGCCATGATCAACACCAAATCCAATGCCCCCTCCAATGCAGGACATCCCCTCCGAGGTCCGCATCGTCCGCTCACCATCCTCTCTTGGCTCGTCATCGTGGTGGCGACCG
Source organism: Phycisphaerae bacterium (assembly GCA_018663565.1). Taxonomy (GTDB): domain Bacteria; phylum Planctomycetota; class Phycisphaerae; order Phycisphaerales; family SM1A02; genus UBA12567. The sequence goes on along the minus strand of JABJQE010000151.1, from coordinate 520 downwards.
GCGTTCTGATGATAATGGCGGCCGAAAAACCCGATGTCGCAGATCTGCAGCCCTCGAGCGGGGCCGATCCCACATTGGTCATTCAGGGCCGGCTCGTGCTTGCCCAGGAAGCGATGGCCCACGGGACCGGTATGGCGGCATTTGAAGAAATAGATCTCTCCAATAGCCCAGATCGCCGGCTTCGCCTCGCTGGGCTCGCCGCAGCGATTGGCGGGCCGGAAGCGGGGCATGAGATTGTGACGCAGGTGCAGGCCGGCCTAACGGCGTCTGGGCTCGTACCGACCGAGTTCCAGGCATCGGCGATTGATGGATTGGATCGTGTGTTTGCCGGCACTGCCTCAGCAGCCACGCTGGAATCAGTGCGAACGCAGTTGGGATGGTTTGGGGAACTTGCCATTCTGGCATCGCAAGACGGTGGTGAGGGCCGGCAGTCTCGGCTTGAGCGGCAGTTTGGTGAAGCGATCACCATGATGGTCGTCATGGTGACGGGCCTACTTATCTTCGCCGGTGTGGGCGTGCT
>JABJQE010000150.1 GCA_018663565.1 Phycisphaerae bacterium | reverse complement strand
CCACTCGGCACCGGCACATGGGATGCAGATTCCGGTTCGCTCACCTTCGCCAGCAGTGACCCAATGGGCGGGCAGTTCAGCGTTGCAGGACATGTCGATGGCAACACCATTGATGGCACGGCCATCAGCCCAATGGGCGAAGCCACCTTCTCTGCCACACGTTCGGCCGAAACGGATGAAGATGACGAGGAAGAAGCCGATGTGCGATGGACTGGAATACCAGAACATATCGCGTACCCGCTCGGTGCCCGCGGCCGCACGACTGCAGTTACTCCAGACAATGTCCGGTTTGAGCATGCCACACTTTGGACTGCCGGCGATGTGGGGATCGTTGAAGATGGCTGCCTAGTCATTCAAGACGGCCGCATTGTGTACGCCGGCTCCATGGATGCCGCACCCGTAACAACAGACCGTGTCGTCGACGCAACCGGCATGCATATCACGCCAGGACTGATCGACTGCCACAGCCACACTGGTATCGATGGTGGCGTCAACGAATTCAATCAAGCCTGCACGGCCGAGGTCGGCATCGGCGACGTAGTCGCTGGTGACGATATGAACTGGTATCGCCAGCTTGCCGGTGGACTGACTGGCGCCAATCAATTGCACGGATCAGCCAACCCAATCGGCGGGCGGAATAGTGTCGTCAAGATCCGCTGGGGGCAACCGGCCCGAGACTTCCCAAACAAGAAGGCACCGGCAGGCATCAAGTTTGCCCTTGGAGAAAACGTAAAGCGAAGCAGCGGTCGATACCCAGACACTCGCATGGGCGTTGAAGCATTCATTCGCGATCGTCTTGCCGAGGCCCAATCTTACGCCGCACGCTGGGATCGATGGCACGCCTTGACCCCCGAAGAGCAGGCCAAGAAGATTACGCCACGGCGTGACTACGAACTCGACACGCTGGCCGAAATTCTTGCGGGCGAACGGTTGATTCACTGCCACTCATATCGCCAAGATGAAATCCTTGCCTTGCTTCGCACATGCGAAGAATTCGGCATCACGATTGGCACGTTGCAACACATCCTTGAGGGGTACAAGGTTGCTGACGACATCGCGGCGCACGGGTGCGGAGCGAGTTCCTTTAGCGACTGGTGGGCCTATAAGATTGAGGTCATGGATGCTATTCCCTGGAATGGCGCCATCATGCACGAGCAAGGCGTCGTAGTGTCATTCAACTCAGACGACGGCGAACTCGCAACACGTATGAATGACGAGGCGGCCAAAGCCGTTCGGTTTGGCAAACTTCCCCCTGAAGAAGCGATCAAATTCGTGACGCTCAATCCAGCCATTCAACTGCATATTGACGATCACACCGGCTCGCTTGAAGCCGGCAAGGATGCGGACTTTGCGGTGTGGAACCGCGACCCACTTGATTCATACAGCCTCTGCATGCAAACCTGGATTGATGGCGCTCGGTTCTACGACCGCGATGAAGATGCGAGGCTTGCCGAACGAGATGCCCACGAACGCACACGCCTCGTCACCCTTGTGCTTCACGAGAGTCTTGGCGCCCCGCCCGAACTCGCCACGGCTGAAGATGCCGATGAGGAAAATTCCGCTGAACCAGCATGGGCAATGAACCCATACGAATCTGTTGACGATCACCGTGGCTGCTGCGGCGTTCCAACCGGACATGTCCATACGGAGTCTCACCAATGATCCGCCGCATCACACTGCTTTCTAGCCTGCTCATCACTTCGGTAGCGATCGGTCAATCGCGGCAGATCCCATCATCTGCCCCTGACGGGCCCGTGTTGCTTGTCAATGGAACGATTCACCCCGTCACCGCGGAACCACTCGAAGGCGGTTGGATGGCTTTCGAAGACGGGCGTATCACACTTGTTGGTCGTGGTGATCAACCCTCCATCGACCATGCGACCATCATTGATCTCGGCGGCCGCCACGTGTACCCAGGCCTCGTCGCCGCCGACTCCATTCTTGGGCTCAACGAAACCGAAATGGCCGACGTAACCCATGACTACAACGAACAAGGGTCATTCACGCCCGAAGCTCGCGTAATCGTGGCGATCAACCCAGCGAGCGATCTCATTCCCGTCACCCGAGCGGCGGGCATACTCACCGCACTTGTAGTGCCCGAGGGCGGCCGATTGCCTGGCCAAGCAGCAGTTATCCGTCTTGACGGTTGGGACTGGGAAGATCTTGCTGTCACACCATCAGCCGCTCTGGTCATTGAATGGCCTTCAATGGACCGTCCTGCATTCGGATCACGAAGCAGCGACAATAAAAGCGCAATCAAACAACTCGACACGCTCAATACCTACCTCGACGAGGCCGAGGCCTACCTTGCCGCGGTCGATGCCAATTCCACGCTGACGCGAGACAGCCGAGCCGAATCTCTTCGACTCGCACTCGCAGGCGAGCAACCCGTACTCATCAAAGCATCAACTGCTGGGCAAATTGCAACAGCAGTCGCTTGGGCCAAAGGCCGAGGCTTGGACCCCGTCATCCTCGGCGGCGAAGAAGCTGACGAAGTCGCGTCGATACTGATCGAGCATGATGTGCCAGTCATCGTTCGCGGCGTTCACCGATACCCGGCGAGCCGATCTCGTAACCCTGATGAACCCCACGCGCTCCCTGCACGCCTTCGTGACAAAGGGGTTCACTTCTGCATCGCGCCAAAAGATCGACCGGCGCATATGCGGAACCTGCCCCACCACGCCGCAACTGCTGTGGCCAATGGTCTGACCCCGGACGAAGGCCTTCGAGCCATCACGATCGACGCGGCCACCATTATTGGTGTTGGGGACAAGCTCGGTAGCCTCGAACCTGGGAAGTCGGCCACGTTCATCGTTACAACAGGCGACCCCCTCCAACTACGTACCGACGTGGAACAAGCTTGGATCGACGGGCGACCGATCGATCTGAGCAGTCGGCACACACAACTTCGCGATAAATATCGTCAAAAATACGCGGATGGCTGATACCATCGCGGCTGGAATGAGGTTCTGACTTATTCGCAGCAGCCGCTGCGAAGTCAGCCAAGAGGGAAGTGTGGTCCCCGCAACATGCGGGGAAGAGTCCACCGCGGTGCTGCCGCCGTACGACCCTCCGCCCGGACGTGCCCCCCACGGCCGCGCGGAACACTCGGTCAACGTCACTGTCCATCACGGGCGGGAAGACGAACGAGCCACGGGTCACAGCCGGAAGACCTGCCATATTCCATTGCTTCTGCCCGCAACACACGGGCACAGGAGAGATCACCATGCGCACTCATTTCTTGGCAACAGCAGCAGTCATTGCAATGACGCCACTGGCATCGGCAGACTTGCTCATCGACGATGGGTACATGCTTGACATCTCAGCGACTGCTGGAACGGGCTCCTCGACGAGTTACCTCGTGATCGACTTCGCCGCAACAAACGGCATCTCCTTTGCATTCGCGTATCAGTGGGACGGCCTTGCCACCACGCACGACATGATGCTTGCACTGAGCGACATTGGTCTGGGATACGAGTGGACTGACTGGGGTACGGGCATCTTTGCCGACAACTTCACATGGGACAGCCAGGCTGGCGACTCATCCTTATTCTGGGCGCACTCGGTCGCTACACCAATTGGAAATGGCCAAGTAAACTGGTCCGATGCGTGGTCTTCGATCGACAACACAACGCTGAGCGATGGACTCATTTCGGGCTGGTACAACGGCTTCAACGAAGACTACTCAGCCATCACACCAACGCTTCCACTGATCGCTGTTCCGGGCCCAGCATCAATTGCAGGGCTTGTCGTGCTTGGTTTTGGACGACGCCGCCGCGCTGCTTGACCTCTCCGCCCTGAGATGCGAATGTGGGCCTTCTGCATTTGAGAGGAGCCACAGCATGAGCACATCAACTATCGCTATGGAACCCATCACCAGCCATCAGTTCTGCTGGATTGAAGTCAACACCAGCGAGGGCGTTGGCTGAAAATATGGGCGCCTACATTCACATGCCGCCAACCAACATCGTGCGGTACTCCTACATTCAAAACCCCCGAAGGGGCCGTGTTGAGTCTGTGCCGACCGATCAATAAGTCTTGTGATTGCAACTGCTCCTGCGGCGAATAAGTTCTCGCATCACCTCGGCGGCAGGTTGACTACTTGTCGACCAACGTTGCCGTCGTGAATCGACCAGTACTCAATAGTCGTTGTCCGACTCGAGTTGGCGGCGAAGTCGCTCATTCTCGGCCTGAAGGCGGAGCCGTTCGTTCTCAGCACGAAGTCGTTGTGACTCTACGTCATTCTGATACACCGGGCTATTGGCCTGCTGCTGTTGCTGCTTTTTTTGGCGATCCTTGTCCATCTCGTTGCCGACGATATAGCCGCCAAGTGCACCAATACCTGCGCCAATGAGTGTGCCCTTGGTGTTGCCACCAATGGCCTGCCCGGCAAGTGCACCACCACCAGCTCCAATCAGCGTCCCGGACTGGGCGGAATCCTTACAGCCGCCAATGAGGCCAATTGAAATGCTCGCAAACGTAACTATCACTGTTCTCATAGCAGCGGACTCCTTAGTACTCGAAGAGCGGGCCAATATAGCCCGATAAAGCAGTATTGGCTATTCCCCCCCTTGGGGTCAAGTCAATGGAAGGAACATGTTGGATTCTGCCCCCACCTGTGCAATACTCCAGTGAAGTGTGTGAGAGGAGATCACCAAATGAGGTATATCACAGCATGTATTGCAGGGCTATCGCTGTCAGGAGCGGCTCTGAGCAGTACCTACACGCTCAGCAGCGGTGGGTCGATGAATCTGCAAGGCTCGCTTCAATCATTACTGGTCGGCAGCCTTATTGGCGACTGGGATGAGTTAGAGAACCCTGATGGGACACGCACACTTCCCGGTGTTTGGGGGGGGAGCGGCAACAACGCCATCCCACTTGAATTGACCATTACGATCGGCTTTGGTGGTGACTCCGATCCCACAGGCCCGCTGGAATTCACCATTGACCCAAAGATTTCGTTGGCCACAGTCGACGGCCTGGCATGGAATATGCTGCCCGAGACCATCCTCCCAGCCACATTGACCAGCACTGTGTTGTACGAGACGTTTCGAACAATTGCCCCCGACTCGCTGTATCCCGGCGGCATCCCCGTCGAGATACCTGTTGGCGAGGCGTCGGTTACAGAAGCGAGCATCATCCAGATCGGCCCCGCACTCGGAACCGCCACGCCAACAGATGGCCAGCCGGGCGCTTTCGACATACTCATTCCCGTCCCCGCAACGCTTTCGCTCTTGATTGACGGGGGCGCCTTGGGTGAACTTCCCATGGAGCTTCCGATTGTCCTCACACTTGATGGTGTCTACCAACCAGGGGCTGCCACGGACGTCTTGACCATGACGGCAGAAGTGAGCTTCGATGAGGGCGGCGATCTGCCCGGCGAACCACTGCCCACCATTCCTCTTGAAATGCCAACTATCATTCCGCCCGGAGATGAAACCGCCGGCCTATTGCTTGACCTCACTCCGACAAGTATCGCAGCTCAAATTGACATCACTAGTAACCTTGTGGCCACGCACCCACACGGTCTCCCTGCAGATGTCAACGGTGATGGAGTCGTCAACACCGATGACCTTCTCGCCGTGCTCGGTGCATGGGGCCCCTGCTCACCACCCTGCCCAGAAGACATCAATGGCGACGGCGTTGTAAATGTCAATGACCTCCTAGACCTGATTGGCGTCTGGTCGGCTTGAATGAGTGTTGTAGTCCGAACCGGCTCAGTTGGTCTCGCATGGACCCAATGAGGCAAGCAGATACAACAAGTCCGACGTATCAACGATATCGTCACCGGTCACATCAGCGAGGCACGGATCGTCTGTGCATGGACCCCACGCGGCGGATTGGGTAATAGTTCGCCATTGAAGATGAATACCCGCGTTGCCATCCATCCCACTGATTGGTTCCACCGATTGCTGGCCCGTCATATACGTGTTGGCAGAACCAACCATTTTGTCCTTCAAACACCGCGATCACACTCACCCCTTCACAGACCCATTCAAACTCGCCATCAGACTCGACAAGACGGCTACGGCTGCAGTGCATCAACACACACCCCGGAAGCACGCAGCCTGAACGTGGACGGTAAGCCTTGTCTGCCCGACGAAGTCGGCGTATTGGCAAGCAGGTCCATTTCCTCTGTGCCATCATCGGCGCGTCGCATGTCAAAGACTTTCACTGGTCCGTCATGGACATTGCCCTGAAAGATTGACATTCGAAACGTCAGGCTATTGACCGCGGCAAGCACCGGTGT
>JABJQE010000149.1 GCA_018663565.1 Phycisphaerae bacterium | reverse complement strand
TCAAATCGCCCTCGAAGTCTTGCAGTACTCGCGCCACTTTCTTGGTTGCGTTGACACGAAATGCATTGGCACCACTGATTTCAAGCATGGCCGCAATGGTTTCGAATTCCTTGGCCAGTACGCGTTGGTCACTCATCCCACATCTCCCAATCCGAGCCACTTCCCATGGGCTTTGAGCAGCCGTGTTCGGAGCAACGCATGCTCTGGCTGTGTGAGTAGCGGATCTCGCATAATCCACTCCTCAGCGTCCCGGCGAGCAAGTGCAAGAAGTTCCATGTCACGCGGTAAGGCTGCGATGCGAAACGGCGGAAGGCCTGACTGCTTTGATCCAAAGAGTTCACCCGGTCCACGAATGGCAAGGTCACGTTCTGCAATGCGAAAGCCGTCGGTCGTGTCGACCATTGCAGCGAGTCGCATGCGGCCCTCGTCTGTGCTTGTATCAGCAATCAATACGCATCGTCCCGCTCGCTCGCCTCTGCCAACTCGGCCGCGGAGCTGGTGAAGCTGCGCGAGGCCGAAGCGATCTGCATTTTCGATCACCATGACCGTAGCTTCCGGCACGTCCACGCCAACTTCTATGACGGTGGTCGCAACGATTACGTCAAGCTCGCCGCTGCGGAATCTGTCCATGACATCATCACGCTCCACTTGGTCAAGCCGGCCGTGCATGACCTCGAGGCGACAGGTTCGCAGCGGACCAGTGGCAAGCATCTCAACATGAGATCGCAGGTCAGTGAGCCCTGACTCAGACTCGTCAATTACAGGCACCACGATGAACGCTCGCTCGCCATCTCTGACGCGTGTTGCAATGTCTTCGTAGATGCCCTCGGCCGCAGCTCGACCTACGGTCGAGGTCGCTACCGGCGTTCGGCCAGGTGGCAGTTCATCAATGACGGAAACATCAAGGTCGCCAAAGATGGTCAATGAGAGCGTTCGGGGGATCGGCGTGGCGGTCATGACTAACTGGTGCGGGCTTCGCGTGTCGTCCGCTGCCTTGTCACGTAGGGCGGCGCGTTGCCGAACGCCGAAGCGATGCTGCTCATCTGTGACGGCCACGGCGAGGTCTTGAAACATCACATCACTTGTTAGCACGGCATGCGTGCCAATCAGAATATCGACACTTCCATCCGCAATGTCTTTGACAAGTTCGCGGCGAGCGCTTGTTCCGAGCGATCCAGTAAGGAGTTCCATACGAAGCGGGGCGTTCATCAGAAATTGCCGAAGCGTACGTTCGTGTTGTTCGGCGAGCAGTTCGGTTGGCGCAATGAGGACGGCTTGTCGTCCGTGCGCCACGGCCTGCAGCATGGCTGCAAGGGCGACGATGGTTTTTCCGCTTCCGACGTCGCCTTGGAGCAAGCGATTCATCGGGATCGACTTGGTGAGATCGTGCCCGATTTCAGCCATGACACGTTGCTGCGCATTGGTTGGCGTGAACGGGATACGAGCATTGATCCGCTCGATCACGTCAGACGTGAGCGGCAGGGCCGAGGCATGCAGGTGAGTGCGTCGGTGGAATCGCTTCATCATGACACCGAGTTGCAGCATCAGTAGTTCGTCGAATATGAGCCGTCGCCGGGCCGAGTCAATCTGTTCTTCGAGTTCTGGGCGATGGAGGTGCTCGTACGCTCTCGCGAGGGTGGGCAATCCATGGCTTGTGCGAAAATCCTCGGACAGATGATCAACCAAGAGAGCGGTGGCTCGATCAAGTACAGCGGCAATGACTGCGGCAATTCGGTCAGACGGCAGTTCGTCTGAGGCGCGGTACACGGGCACCAACTCGGCATCGTCGCCATCGTTCGCGGGCGCGATGAGGGCGGCGTCATCGTCAATGCGTCGCCATTGGGGATTGGCAATCTGGACCCGAGACTTGTAGACACGCGGCCTTCCGGTCGCTTGCACTTTCATGCCCGGATGCATCTTCTTTTGAATCCAAGGCTGATTGAAGAAGATCAAATCGATTTCACCGGAGTCATCTTCGATGACGGCCTCGACCTTGGCAGAACGCCCGAAGCCACGTTCCACGGACACAATCTCGCCACGGACCTCCATCTCGTCCGTAGTGTCGAGGTCGGCCGCTTTGGAGACATGGTCAATGGCTTGCCAGGGGCGTGATCGTCGGTACCGCGTTGGCATATGAAGCAGCAGGTCTGCAACGCATCGCAAGCCGAGTCGGTTCATCGCGGCCACAGTATTGGGCTCGGCCCCCGGAAGGTCGGCGATCAAGGTCGTCAGAGTCAAGGTGTCGGTGGTCATGACGATGTCAAGTATCCCCGATCCACGCAGCTCGTGCGATTCGTGGTACACAGTACGTATGAGCCAACTTCCACTTGACTGGTCGCCCGGGGGGCCCGAGCGGACGCCGCCCCTGACCGTGAGCGAACTGGGGAGCCGTATATCGACTGCCCTCGCTACGGGCGTGCCTGACCCTGTGCGGGTCTGTGGCGAAATTGGCACGTTCAGCAAGCGGAACGGACATTGGTATTTCAATCTGAAGGACGACAAGGCCATCGTGCAGTGTGTGTGCTGGGCGTCGGATGCCCGCCGGGTTCAGCATCAGCCAGCTGCCGGGGAGGCTGTTGAGCTTTCAGGCACGGTTGTACATTGGTCGCCCCAGGGTCGGACCCAACTTCGGGTTCGTGATATAGAACTTGCGGGCGAGGGTGATCAGCAGGCGGCATTCCGTCGATTGTGCACTGAGCTTCGAGGGCTCGGATGGTTCGCCGAGGATTCGAAGCGTCCACTGCCGCGGTATCCCCGTCG
>JABJQE010000148.1 GCA_018663565.1 Phycisphaerae bacterium | reverse complement strand
TTGCGTTCGTCTTCATCCTCGACGCGGCGGGTCACCCCGACCTTGTCCATATAGGGCATCATGACCATGAGCCGCCCAGGCATGGAGAGATAACTGGTCAGCGTTGGCCCCTTCGTGCCAATGCCCTCCTTGAGCACTTGGACGAGAATCTCATCGCCTCGCTTGAGCGCCCTTTGAATTGGCGGACGATCGTGGCGAGCTGTCTTTCGCCCCACTTTCTCCGACTGTTCTCCGCCAGGGAAATAGCGTGGGTGCAAATCAGAGATATGCAGGAAGCCATTCTGCGATTGCCCATAGTCAATGAAGGCAGCCTGAATGGCTGACTCGACATTGCTTACCCGGCCCTTATAGATGTTTCCGACGCTCGTCGCGGTTGCGGCTCGCTCGGTAAAAAGGTCCTCAAGTCGTCCGTCTCGCACGATCGCGATCCGGCATTCCTCGCCGGGGACATCGTTGACGAGCATGATCTCGCCTTGTGAAGCGTCCTGCTTCGTCGTTTTCTTGTGTGCCACAATGAATCCTTCGTATATGCGGCCGCGGGCAACACACGATCAAGTTCGGTTGACGCGACAACGCCCACGCCGAGAGACTTCTCGGGCGGAGGTTGGAGTCAAGTTTCTTGAACGCAGTCATCACGACCGTCTCGCTTGTGACTGTCTCCGGGCCGCCGCTCCAGAGTGTCGCACTCTTCTCGCGTCGTGGCTGGAGGTCAGCCGTGGTTTGTTGTGTGCACCCCTTGGTTGCCGGCCATTGATCACTCATCGAGCAATTCACCGGCAATCTCAGGAAGCACCTGAATAAGTTCGTCACGGAGAACCTTCAAAATCGTCCGCTCTGAGTCGAGGGACCCAATCCGCCTCGCCAATCGCTCGCAGTCCTCCACCGTCACACGCCGGATCACTTCACGGACCCGAGGGATCTGGGCGGGAACGAGCGAAAGGCTCCGCAGGCCAAGCCCCAACAAGAGCATAGTGTACGTGATATCACTGGCACACTCGCCACAAATACTTACAGGCACATTTCGGCGTTGTGCGGCCCGTACGACCGTTTTGACCAGCCGAAGCACGGCTGGGCTTGCGGCCGTATAGAGGCTCGCCACCCGCTCGTTGCCCCGATCCACCGCAACGGTGTACTGAATGAGGTCATTGGTGCCAATAGAGAAGAAATCAGCCACCCGAGCAAATGTCGAGGCCATAATCGCGGCGGAGGGCACCTCAACCATCATTCCAATGGGAATATCGTCACTGACTTCGTGGCCTTCGTCTCGAAGCTCCTCAGCGACATCCTGCAGCAACATCTTGGCCTGACGAAACTCGCCGACCGTTGTTACAAGCGGAAACATCACTCGCAAATTGCCGCACGGAGAAGCACGCAGGATGGCCCGCAACTGGCGCCGAAACATCGGTAGGTTCTGGAGGCTATAGCGAATGCTACGCAGGCCGAGGAACGGATTCCGCTCTGGCTCAAGCGCGTGATCTTGCGTGTATTTGTCAGCACCAAGATCCAATGTTCGAATCGTCAATGGCCGGCCATTCAGACGCGTGAGCGCCGACGAATACCGGGCGTGCAAATCATCTTCGTCAGGTTCAGTCGCACTTGTGAGATAGGCAAACTCGGTGCGGTACAGCCCAACACCATCTCCGCCAACCTCGAGCAGCCCATCAATCTCTCGTACAAATTCAATATTGCCATGCAAATCGATATGGGTACCGTCCGCCGTCTTCGTTTCGCCTGCAGGGCCAGCGGATGCGCGGAATTCTTCAAGCTTGACTTTTCGGCGATGGTACTTTGCGGACACTGCTTCATCGGGATGAATAACCACGACGCCATCAGTGCCATCGACGATAATCTGATCGCCGTCGTTGATATCCCCAAGAACATCCCCGCAGCCGACAACGACTGGAACGCCGATGGCTGAGGCGACGATAGATGCGTGGTCGGTCCGGCCGCCTGCCTCGAGGACAATGGCAACAATCTTGTCCTTGGTCAGCGATGCAGCATCGGCTGGTGTCAATTCATGCGCAAGCAGAACGACAGGCTCTTCAACCCTCTCAAGACGCTCGCGTGTTCGGCCAAGCAAGTGATCAAGAATCCGACGTTCAAGATCCAGAATGTCACGGGCCTTGTCGCGAAAGACAGAACTGCCCATCGTGCGGAATCGTTCGGCCAAGCCATGAAATGCCTCGGCGACCGCATAGGCAGCTGTGACACCCTCGTCGAGAATTCTCGCCCGCACCGGGTCAACGAGAGCAGGATCCTGAAGCAGGACAATATGAACATCAAAGATGGTGGCCGCTTCAGGACTCAGGTCTCGCTCGACCTGCTCGCGATCAGTCCGCAGTGACGCGAGCGCGGCCTCGATCGCGTGCTCAAGTAACGCGACTTCTTCCGCCCTGCGAGGCTGCGCAACATCATCCCGCGCAATACGTTCGCGAGCCTGATCGAGCACAAATGCGCCGGACTGGGCTATGCCTGGGGCTACCGGGATGCCGTGGAGCTTTTTCATCGTTCATGCCCCCTGCTCCATGGCGGGCTTGACAGTGTAGAGCCCTTGGGCACCGCCATGGGGCGGGCCCTGCGGGTACCCTGCCTGCCCATGGGTACCACCACCGACCTCACAATGCAGCAAGTCCAGCACGTGGCAGCACTTGCCCGACTTGCACTCACCGATGAAGAAATGATTGCGATCGGCAAAGATCTCCAGGCCATCCTCCATCATGTGGACAAGCTCTCTGAGGTTGACGTGACGGGCGTGAAGCCCCTGACCTCGCCCCACAGCCACTGCTCGCGGCTCCACGACGATATGGCCGAGCCTCCTCTTGCCGCCAAGACAGTGCTCGATCTCGCTCCGGCCACAGAGGGCGACTTCATCGCCGTGCCCAAGGTGCTCACCGGTGGAGGTGATGCATGAGCGATCACTGTGAAACCGTCTGCGAGATTGTATCTGCCGTTACTACAGGTCATACAACCGCCACCGCCGTGCTTGAAGAACGCCTCAGAAGAATCGCCACGTCCGATGAGAAACTTGGCTGTTTCCAGGACACTCGCGAAGACACAGCCCGGGCAATGGCCGCGGCGGTCGATGCAAAGATCGCCGCAGGCGAAGCAGTCGGGCCACTCGCCGGCGTACCGATCGCATTCAAGGACAACATCATGGTCACGGGCGAACCGGCGACCTGCGGATCACGCATCCTCGAGAACTTCATCAGTCCCTACGACGCCACTGTGACCGAACGTCTTCGCGATGCTGGCGCAGTCTTGCTTGGACGCACCCGCTGCGACGAGTTCGCGATGGGATCATCCACCGAACACTGCGCCTTTGGACCTGTGCGTAACCCGTGGGATCCAGATCGTGTGCCAGGCGGATCATCAGGCGGCAGCGCTGCTGCCGTTGCAGCCGGATTCGTTCCGTGTTCACTCGGAAGTGACACCGGCGGATCTATCCGGCAACCCGCAGCATTCTGCGGCATCACCGGGCTCAAACCAACTGGCGGTCGTGTCAGCCGCTGGGGCCTCGTGTCTTTTGCGCCAAGCATGGATCAAATCGGTCCGTTTACTCGCACTGCTGAGGACGCGGCGCTGCTGCTTCAAGTGATGGCCGGGCAGGATCCACGCGACGACACGTCGGCCTCTACCGACCAAGTCGGTGGCGTCGCCGCATTGCAAGCACCGCTCGAGGGACTCCGCATCGGCATCCCAACCGAGCACATCTCTGATGAGAATGACCACGGCGTCAATGCTGCCGTGCAACAAGCCGCCGACGTCTTTCGCAGCCTTGGGTGTGAAGTCAAGCCCGTTCGTCTCAAGACGACTGATCTCGGAATTGCCTGCTATTACGTGCTCGGTCCCGCCGAGGCATCGAGCAACCTCGCCCGCTTTGATGGCATTCGATACGGACGCCGAGCTGACGACTCAGGCGATGGGCTTGAGGCGTTGTACGCAGCAAGCCGCAGCGAAGGGCTCGGGCCGGAAGCGCGTCGCCGCATCATGCTCGGCACCTACGTCTTGAGCGCTGGGTATTACGATGCCTACTACAAGCGGGCATTACAAGTCCGGCGACTCATCCATGATGAGTACGCACGCATCTACTCTGAAGTCGATTTGCTTCTTGGGCCAACCGTTCCCTCGGTCGCGTTCAAGTTTGGATCACATGCCGATCCGATTTCGATGTACCTCTGCGACAAGTACACCGTGACCGCCAATATTGCCGGAACGTGCGGCGTATCCATTCCGTGCGGAACAATCGACACCGATGGCGTCGCGCTGCCAGTCGGCGTGCAACTCCAAGGTCCAGTGCTCGGCGAAGACATTTTGCTCCGAGCAGCGCACCAATTCCAATGTGCAACAGACTTTCACACGGCCCAGCCTACTCTGGCTTAGACGCCAGACTTGGCTTCCGCCCCCACGCAAGAAGCGCTATGTGGATCTCCTGCTTGATGCGATCCGCCTGCTTCGCTTCGGCCCCTGGAACCGGATACGGACCAATCACCACGTCAAGATCAATCGTGGTGCCCACATGCCGAGCATGAACGACAATGGGCCACCCTTGGGCCATGCGAAGATGCAGTACGCCACTGTTCTGCCCGATGTCGCTCCGTTGGACCGCGTAGCCCAGGCCCGGCTTCTTTCCAGCCGACACAACAGCCCGCTCCAAATCGCTCCAGCGGATGCCTGAGACCGGCACCAGAGTGAGTGGGGCCCCAGAGGCCGGAGGCATGGCAGCGATCAGGATGTGCTTTGCCTGAGCAGCCTGTTTCATATCGAGAGACTGTTGGCTGGGGCTCGCCGGAGGGCCAAGTTGCTTAGCGCATCCCGAGAGGCCAACAAGGAGCATCATGCAGGATGTGGTGATTGCAGCGATCTGCATTGGGCTTTGTTCCTCAGGGACCGAATTGGCCAACTTGGAGCGTACCACGCCGAGTGACCCTTCAGGGGTACACTGAGCATAGGTCCCCTGCCATGAACACCTCGAACAAGCCCAAACAGACTGGCCGAAGCGAGCAACGACGGCAGGAAATCCGCCGCAACATCCCCAAACCAACCGCCGATCTCAAGGCCGCGCTTCGACGGCCAGAGTTTCTTCGCTCTGTGCTCATCATCTTTGGCTTTCTGATCTGCGCGAGCCTCCTAGTGGGATGGGGACGAGAACAGATCTACGCCTACCCAGGACTCGTCGCGAAACAGGCCCGGCTCACCCGGCTTGACTACCGCATCGAAAATGCGGCGGCCACAGCGACACGGCGAAGTGAAGCTCGAGCCAACTCTCCATTTATCTATGTCCCGAACACGGCCTCACTCGACAGATTGCACTCCTCACTGCTTGGGCTTCCAACAGCCGTCGCCGCGACCGAGTCGCTCGCTGGCGTTGCAGATGAACTCAAACTGGACTTCAACCTCACCGAAAAAAAGCTTGCCAGTATCAAGCCATTCGCTGGCCCCGGTGGCCCGACCGACGCTTGGGCCAAGTGGACCGACTCGCTCACTTCAGAAGTACTCATTCAAGCACCTATTCTCGACCCCGAGACATTCCAACTCTTCTCGACGCAAGCAGCCACGAATCGTGCGCTCGGCCGGGCAGACGGAACCTTTGAGCGACCCCTACGCGGAGAACCGCTGAATGTGACCTCGATGGATGACGAGAACATCCCCCCCCGACTCAACGAAATCGTACGCCGCGCGGGATACCCCGAGTCGGTTGTCTCTATCGTTACCACACGAATCGCCCGGGACGCTCGCCCATCTTTGCTGCTTGACCGAGATCGCACCGAATCCCTCGCCAACGAGGCCGCTAATGGCATCGAGCCGGTCATGATCGAACACACCGCTGGAGAAGTGGTGTATCGCGCTGGCGACACCATTACTGTTCCGAAGCACCAAGAGGCGATTCGCGAAGCCACCGTCTTTGCCACCACAGCCTCATGGTCCGCTCGCTGGATTCCACGTATTGGCATTGGACTCATGCTTGCGGCATTGTCGATATTTCTCGCCGGCTTTACCACGATGACGCACAAGCGAATCGCCCGCAACACGCTGCGGCTGATCGCCATCTGCCTGCTAATCGCCCTCATGCTCGCCATCACGGTGCTTGTCACGGCCGATGTGCCGGCGCTCAAACTCGCGGCATCCCTTGGACCACTCTTGCTCGCTGCCACCATCCTGCGGCTTTCCTATGACCAACGACTCGCCGTAGCCGTCGCGGCAATTCAAGCTGCGATCGTGACGATGGCGTTCAATGAGAGCATTGGGTGGTTCATTCTGCTCATGGCGGGCGCTGGAACACTCATCGCCCAGCTCCACGAAGTGCGAAGCCGAGCCTGCCTCATTCGAGCCTCATTCATCGCCGCGGCAGTATCGGCCGCCGGCGCGATCGTGCTTGGAATGATTGAATATCCATCAGTGATCGACGCGATCATGCAAGTCCTCGCCGACGCTGCCCAATCGGGCGCTGCGGCACTATGCGTTGGCTTCCTTGTTCTTGGCATCCTGCCAAGCATTGAACGTGTCTTCCACATCACAACAGGCATGACACTCGCGGAACTTCGCGACCCCCGCCGCCCGCTCTTGCGAGAACTCCAACAACGAGCCCCCGGCACGTACGACCACTCCATGCAAGTGGCAAGCATTGCCGAAGCAGCCGCCGAATCGATTGGCGCGGACGGGCTACTCGTCTATGTCGGTGGTCTGTATCACGACATCGGAAAGATGCACAAGCCGCAGTACTTTGTCGAGAACCAACAAGGCGGAGAGAATAGGCACGACAACCTGAGCCCAGCGATGAGCCTCTTGGTCATCATCGGCCACGTCAAAGATGGGATTGAGCTCGCGCGTGAATACCGAGTGCCCCGAACCATCGTCCACTTCATTGAATCGCACCACGGCACAACCCTCGTCGAATACTTCTACCGAGTCGCCAAACAACGAGCCGAAGAAGCAGGCGATAAAGAATCGGTTGAGGAAGTAGGATTCAGATATCCCGGCCCGCG
>JABJQE010000147.1 GCA_018663565.1 Phycisphaerae bacterium | reverse complement strand
CAATCGCTGCTGCTACGAGAAGTGATATTGAGGTCGTCATAACGGCGCGGCCTCCGAGCAAATGAATTCTGAACCAGAATGTGAACTAGAAAAGGTGATGCTTGGGAGCAAGTTCATGCGGCAAATCGTTCGGTAGCGTGCCCCAGGTGCTTACTTCTTGCTTATCGATCGTGTGTTTCGATGTGTCGGAGTGGACTTTACGATCCACCCGCCATCATCCATTGCCAGTAGAGTCGAGGCTTCGGCAACGAGTTGCTGTCCAGGTTGCAAGGTAAGTTCTACGGCCTGCATGTCATTTCCAAGAATCGTGTGTTCGATGAGCACGGCTGTTTTCCTTTTCTAAACTGATAATAGTTGGTGGTGGATGAGATGCTATAAGCGGGTGAAGGCGATCGAACCCTCGACATTCAGCTTGGGAAGCTGACGCTCTACCACTGAGCTACACCCGCGAAGATGGACAGAAGAGGGTAGCAACGGACCGGTAGAGTTGCAGGAAAGGCTTGATGCGGGTGGCAAGTGGACTGCAATGAAGGAGTGTGTGCCTTCATCAGCCAGTATGTACTCGTTCACTTCTCTTTCCCGTCGTCTCGTGGCGACGCATCACTGATGCGATCCACGAACGACTGTCCCTTGCAGGCCTGCAATAGGTGATTCTCGGCGATTTTGTGTCTTTGGCAGAGCAGAATGCCTGCTAGGATCGATGATCGGATGTTGTGGGCTTGAGAAGTACGGAGTGTGTTATGCGAAAGACAGGTGCCCTGGGAATCACGATCGTGCTGTGCGCGGGATGCGCCGTTCATCATGACACGCAGATTGAGCGGCTCAGCCAGTTTGCGCCAAGTGCTCAGGACCATGTTGCGCTAGCAGCAGACGGCGAAGACCGCGTGCTGGTCACTTGGGATTCGCGTCGCCAGCAGGGTGGCTTCTACGGAATCCAAGGCCGATTTCTCCACGCCGACGGCACGTTCGCGAGCGAAGAGTTCACGATCAATACCGATGTGCAAGGGCACCAGATGCATCCAGCCGTTTGCATGAACGCTGGCGGTGAAGCCTGGGCTGCATGGACGAGTTGGGGGCAGGATGGTCAGGAAGGCGGCATCGTTGCTCGGTGGTTCGACGGATTCTCGTGGCACGACGAAGTCGCAGTCAATGTGCAGCGACATGGTCATCAGAACGAAGTCGTGCTCTCTGCAGGGGTCGGTGATACGGCAATGGCAGTTTGGACAAGTCCTGCAGAAGAAGGTCGGCGCGTTCGCGCTCGGCTGCTGCGCCCAGGTGGCGCATCGGGGTCCGAGATCGAAGTCTCGACCGGATCAGGTCATCACGCCAGCCCTTCTATTGCGTCTATTCCGGGTGGCTGGGTCATTGTCTGGGCATCTCGTGATGACGAGCATTTTGCGGTGCATGCCGTTGAGATGACTGCTGATGGCACTGTGGGCGAACCTCGCATACTTGCCGCCGATGCAATCGAGCCGGCTATCGCCTCCAACGGACAGACCGTGCTGGCGACTTGGCTGGCGCGTGATCCGCATGGTTGGCAGGTACAGACGCAACGTCTTGGTATCGATGATGCGCCTCGGACCGTTGCAGTACCCGCTCCCGGCCGCTGGATCAGCGGCGCAGCAGCAGCGGTTGATCCTGATGGTCGGTGCGGCGTAGCGTGGAATATCGACAAGCCCGTTCATGAGGTTCACGCGCGTATCGCGGAACCCGGTGAATGGTTTGGTGAAAGCATTCTTCTTGGCGAAGGTGCTCATCTTGAACGTGCGCGAGGAACCACTCGTCTGCACATGAGCGGAAACGGCACCGTGCTGGCTGCGGCGGGAGGTGCAGCAGGAGATGATCGCAAGGCCGCGACGCTTCTTGCGACAGGACGCGCCGGAAACGCCCGGTGGACGTCGCTGGATCTCCCCCAACCTGATTTGACATACGCCATGGTGCAGGCCAATGCGCCGATTCCTCCCATATGGGATCCAGAATTCAGGCCCGTTCCGCCACCCGTGAACGCCAGACCCCAGCGTGGTGACATCGGGTTTGCAGGCATGGGACCGAATGGATGGACGCCCCCTGATCCAGATCTCGCCGCAGGGCCGGACCACGTGGTTCAGGTCGTGAACGGTGGTATCGCCGGCTACACCCATTCTGGACAACTCGTCTTTCAAGACGAGATCGAAGACTCCTTTGGTTTCTGGGGCGAGGTGGGCGCAACGTCCTTCGTGTTCGACCCCGAAGTCGTATACGACCAGCGAAGCGATCGCTTTTTCGCAATGGCCAACGAACGCAGTAGTGGGGGCGGATCGTATTTCCTTTTGGCAGTCTCGGAGGATTCCTCCCCGGCAGGAGCCTGGCACAAGTACCGGCTGAGCATGAGCCACATCGATGATGACATCGATTCTCCAAACCTCGCGGTTGGAGATGATGCGGTGTACCTCTCGTGCGACATGTTTGGTCCCGACAAGTACCCGATACTTATGGTCCCGAAGGAACAGGTTCTTATTGGCGATCCTGTTTCGGGAACCCGTGAACTCATGCTCTCGGGCAGTGGAAATCAGTCGCTCGGACTTGCACGAAGTACCGATGATGAACCGGGTGTCCCCCAGTTCATGTTGCAGTCTTCGGAGGGGAGCAGCAATGGGGTGAATTTTAACGAGGTGCGCATTCATGCGATTCTCGACCCGCTTGGAACACCAAGCACCCAGTCCTTCGATCTCCAGGTGCCGACCTACTCATACCCGTCGCAAGTCCCCCAGCAGGGAACCAGCACGCAGCACTATCTGTTCGAGCCTCGTTTCTGGTCCTGCATGTATCGAAACGGCTCGATCTGGGCGGTACACCACGTTGGAAGCAGTCGCGCACGCGTGCGGTGGTACGAGATCGACCTTCGTGGTTGGCCCGGCTCCGGGCAGGTCCCGACTTTGGCCCAATCCGGTGAAATCGACGAAGGTACAGGCATCTACACTTTCTTCCCGTCCATCGCCGTGGATGGGAACAACAACGTCTGCATTGTCTTTGCGCGTTCCGCTTCGGATGAATACACATCGATGTGGCGTGCTTTGCGGAATCCATCTGATCCAAGCGGCACGCTCCAACCAGCGAGTCTGGTCAAGTCCAGCAGCGCGCCGGAAACCAGTGGTAGGTGGGGCGATTACAGCGGCGCTTCGCCGGATCCGGATGGCACTGCCATCTGGCTCACCCACGAATGGCGAGACAGTGGTGGTTGGCGGACGTGGATCGACAAGGCTGGTGTCGAACCGCCCATGACCGTGCAGGTTCCGGGTGACTATGCGACGATTCAGGCGGCGATTGATGATGTCCCGACCGGATCGATCATTCAGGTAGGCCCGGGGGTGTACTCCGAACAGATTGACTTCGGAGGGCGATCCTTGAGCCTCTATGGATCAGGTGCAGAGGAGACGGTCATCGATGCGCAGCAGCAGGGGACTGTTGTCACGATGATGGATGGCGAGACGTCGATCATCGAAGGGTTCACCATTACCGGTGGCTATATGACGACGGGGTCTGCACTGCGAATCAATGGTGATCCAACCATCAGCGACTGCATTATCCGGGACAATATTGCCACGTCCAACTACTGCATTCTCTCCACGGGAAACCCTGTGATTTCCGGGACCCTGTTCTGCCATAACGACCCCAATGTCATCGGACTCACTTGGGTGGACGGGGGCGGCAATAGTTTCGAGGACACGTGCCCGGGTGGATGTAGTGCCGATGTGGACGGAGATGGAACCGTCAGCGTCAACGATGTGCTTCTGGTCATTGCCAGCTTCGGCGGATCTGGTTCCGGAGATGTCAATGGAGATGGCGTCGTGGATGTATCCGACATTCTCTTTGTGATCAGTTGGTGGGGTGATTGCTGAGCTGATCCTTCTGGATCCCCCTACCCGTGTATGACGGTGCAAATGTGCAGCTCTTGGCTGCAGCGTCGCCGCTCAGAATGATCGATGCTTCGGGGCCAGTTCACTCGGCAGATCGTTCGGAAGCGTGCCCCAAGTTGTTACGACGTGATCGTCGATGATCTGATCTGCGGTATGTGTGTGAAAGCCAACGACCCATCCACCTTGATCATTGCCCATCGTCCACATCGTCCAGTTCAGCGGATCCGTCGCTTGTGAAGGTGCGCCCCACGCCCCCTCGACCTGCGAAAGTCGTTGGCCTTGCCACGATTGGGCGGTGTTTTCAATCTCGTCGTGCAGTGAACATCCGGCGAGGGCAATCAGGATGGCTAAGGCGAAGAGGTGGTTCATGTCAATGAGTGTACTGCAGCGGAGAGGGTGCTGATGCGGAGCGTCCTGCTAGTCGGCCAGGGATGATCTGTACCAGGCGACCGTCTCGGCGATGCCCGCTGCGAGCGGGACTTCAGCATTGAAACCGAGTTGCTTCTGAGCGCGGGTGACATCGAGGTAGCGTATGGGTTGCCCGTCTGGCTTACTGGTGTCCCAAGACAGGGTGCCGGTGTAGCCGACGGCATCAGCGATGGTGTTGGTCAGGTCTGCAATCGATGTTTCGACACCGGTGCCGAGATTGATCGGTTCGGGTCCAGTCTTGGTTGCTGCTGCGAGCGCAATGCCGCGAGCAGCGTCTCGAACGTGCAGGAACTCGCGTGTCGGTGTGCCGGATCCCCAATTGACGACTTCTTCAAGCCCCGCTTCTTTCGCTTCCACGAATCGGCGAATGATCGCTGGAATCACGTGGCTCTTTTCTTCTTCGAAGTGATCTTCCGGTCCGTAGAGATTGGCAGGAACAAGCACGGTGGTGTCCAAGCCGTATTGGCGGCCATAGGTTTCGCATGCTTCATGCAGGAGTCGCTTGGCCATGCCGTAGGGACCGGTCGCGCCAACAGGCTTGCCGGTCCAAATGGAGTCTTCCTGCAAGGGCAGTGGCGCGTCCTTGGGGTAGGCGCACGTTGTGCTGATCAGTACAAATTTGTTCAGGCCAGCTTGTCTTGCTTCATCGAGAAGCATCAGTCCCATGATTGCGTTCTCATACAAAAAACGCCCTGGATTCTCGACGTTGGCTCCGATGCCCCCGCAGGCTGCCGCAAGATGCACGACGATGTCGGGATTCAGTTCGGCATAGAGACGACGAACATCACCTTGCTCGATCAGATTGAAGTCACTACTGCCAATCGCCACCGCATTCGCGCCGCACGCTTCCAGTGCGCGGCATGCGTGCTTGCCGAGAAACCCTCGGCCGCCTGTGACAACAATTCGCTTTCCGGACAGCTCGGCTGTGCTTGCGCTCACCCTGCCGCTCCAGCATTCTGCAGGTGATAGTCGGCGTACCACTTGGCAGCTCGCTCGATTGCTTGGTCAAACGAATACTGTGGCTCGTATCCGAGTTTTTGTAGTTTGCCGATCGCGGGGCAGCGGCGGGGCGTCCCGCCAGGACGTAGCTCGCCCGGCACGATATTGACTTTGACACCGAGTACGCGGCCAAGTGACTCCACCAAGTGTCGAATGGAGACTTCAATCTCGTTGCCGACATGATAAATATTGCCGTCCTCGCCTTTTTCGCCAGCGATAAAGGCGCCCATTGCGCCGTCGCGGACGTCGCAGAAAGATCGAGTTTCAGAACCGTCGCCCTGAATTGGAAGGTCGATTTCAGTCTTCTTCAAGCCGTCGGACATCTTGACGATTCGCCCGACGATTTCTGGAATGACATGCTCGTGGCCCATGTCGGGTCCAATGAAGTTGTGGGGCCGGAAGATTACAGTTTCAAGTCCGCGGAAGCCGCCAAGGTGCAGCGTGAGTAGTTCGCAAGCGATCTTGCCACCGCCATAACTGAATCGTGGGTTCGTGACATCAGGAATCATGAGACGTTCTGACTCAGTGGTGGGTACGTGCGTTGGCTCGTTATATGTTTCACTGGTGCTTGCGAGAACATACCGGCGTACGCCAGCGTCTAAAGCGGCTTTGATAGAGTTCAGTGTGCCCTCGATGCCAACTTCAAGCACAGCATCTGGCTTCTCGTAGAAGTACCGTGTGCCATTGATATATGCCAGATGCCAGACCACTTCGCACCCCTCAGTGGCGGCGCGTACGGCATCGTAGTTGCGGACATCGCCATCGACGAGTTCAATTTTGTCGCCAAAGTGTTCAAGCCGCGCGGGCTTGCCACGCGAATGGTCGTCAAGGACGCGGAGCGTATGCCCGGCTGCGACGATATTTCTGCACATTTCGGAACCAAGGAATCCGCTGCCGCCTGTCATCAATACCTGCACGGTCTAAACCTCCACGGCAACAAGGTCGCCGGCCTGATAGATAATCTGCTCGATCCCGCCGACATTCCAAATGTCGGCAACCCATGCTTCAGGCCGCGTGCGGCCGAGCTCTTTGAGTACGTCGCCATACCCGGTGTGATTTGTTGCTACGAATACACAGTCAACATCTTCGAGCGCGTCTGCGATAGGCCAGTTCTTGAGTGGCTTGTGCGCGGATGGTTCGTTGATTTGTGCGGGAAGATTGTGGTCGCTGATTCGTATTTCGGTAGGAAGTTGACGCTCAATGTAGCGATGGAGTTTGGGTACAAGGCTATCGCGGATGTCGTCAGTGTTGGCCTTGAAACTGAATCCAAGTACTGCGACGCGGCAGTCATGAATGGTCGTTCGTTTCATCAGATGATCGACGAGCATTGCCGGCGTGTACTCATTCATCTTCCACGCAGAGAGCATCATGTCCGGGTATGCGCTCCACTCATTGATCATGCCGAAGTCTTTACGCAGGCATGTGCCAGCGGTGAAGCCGGGCATGGCCAGTGAAGCTCGGGGGTAGTTGTGGTTGGCCAATCGGCGAGTTTCATAAATATTGGCGCCGAAATTATCGGCGACGAGGGCAAACTGGTTTGCCATCGCAAAGTGCACATAGCGGGAGATATTACAGAAGAGCTTTACGAGTTCTGCGGTGATGAAGTTGGTCTTCATGACTTCAGGGGCGAGTCGGCCGAAGAGTTCGGCTGCCATGTCTCTGCTTGCGTCGTCTTCGCCACCCACAATTTGTGGAAGAGTGCGAAGTTCTTCGTAGGCGACGCCCTCTGCGATGCGTTCTGGGCAGAATGAGAGCAGAATGTCCTCACCAACCGTGAATGGGGTGTTCCGCTCGAGCCATTTGTGCACATAGGCGGTTGTGCCGGGCGCGACGGTGCTTCGCAGGATGATGAGTTGATCCTTGCGAATGTGGTCCTTGATGCTCTCAAGCACCCGCTGGATCTGTGAGAGATCTGTTTCAATGTGATTGTGCAGCGGGGTGCCGACGGTCATGATGATGACAGCACTCTTGGAGACGACATCGGGCGTTGCGTGTACGACGAATTTGCCGCTCGCGATCAGATCGTCGTATCCAGGCTCATGAAAGGGCATGCGTCCTTCTTTGACGGCCGAAATGATATTTGGGTCCACATCGACGCCTGTAGCCTTCACGCCGACGTCAATAAGGGACAGTCCCAAGGGCAAACCAACGCGCCCGGTTCCGATGATGCACGCCTCATATTCGAACATGATTTAGATAATCCAAGTGGTGGCAAGTGGTTACGAAAATCGCCAGGGATCGCACCGGCGGGGGAGTCATCATAACACTTGCGTATCGGCGATTGAGGGTTGTGAGTTGATTGGAAGAGTTGCTGGGTGTCCAGAATTCGGATCATAATCCCACTGCGGAATCCAAGCATTGGCCAACCCTCAAATCGAAGTCAGAATCGCTGATTTTGGGGCCAATTGGGTGGGTGTACAGGATTGAGGAGTGCCTTTGTCCAGCATTGCCTTCTCAGTCGACTCGGTTGGTGCCGGGGTGGCTACTGCAGCTTAATTGTTGCCGCCTCGCGGTCTCCCGAGGAAGTATTGGCTTCGATCCACAACGCAGAGTCCATCGAAAGCGTAATGGGGGCTTCGACGTGGGCATGGAAGTGACCGTCATCGGAGGTGCTTTTCGATTTGAGCGAGCCGGTGGCAGATTTGTCGCCTATCCAGAGCCGCAGTGTGTTGATGGGTGGCCCGAATGTCTGGGTGATGTCGAAGTGCAGTTCGGTGCTTGGAGTGATCTCGCCGGTCATGGACACGGCAAAGGTGCCCCCTGCAACGGTGACTGTTCCCAGCGAATGACGTTCGCCTGGATGTGGGTCCGCCTGCGCGTTGGAGTCTGGAAGTGGCCCAGCGTTGGACTGATCGGTGTTGCTTGCATCGCCTTGGTCATATCCAACGTAGCTTGGACCAGATGGCGTTGGCGGCGTGGCTTCATCGGTATCGGTGTTGCATGCAGCGAGGCTCAGGCAGCACGCAACTCCAGCGATGGCGATGAGACGTGAGGGGTCAAACATTGGAGGGAGTTCCTTTGGTCGGTGGTGATGTGCATGCAGTGCTGCCGCCAAACACTAGCGAATAGCCAGCGGGGACGACGATGAGATTCAGGACAGTAGACGTTAGCAAGCCACCGAGTGTGACGATGGCCAGCGGGGCAAGCAGTTCGCTACCGGGCTTTCCTACAGCAATCGCAAGTGGAAGCAAGCCAAGCGCTGCCGAGATTGCTGTCATCAGGATTGGAACCAGTCGTTCCATCGACCCTTGAATAATTGCATCATTGAGCGTGGCACGCTCGTGCTCGATGATGTGGTTGTAGTGATTGACCAGCAAGATGCCGTTTCGGATTGAGATTCCAAACAGCGTGATAAACCCAACCATGCTTGCAATCGAAATGACCGGGGCGACGTACGTTCCCATGCCAAAGAGGGCCAGTGTGTTTGACCACACGCCGCCACCTTCGGTCAGATAGATCGCTGCAATTCCGCCGATAAGGGCCAGCGGCATATTCAGCATGACCAGTAGGGCAGCCCGCAATGAACCGGTGGAAATTTGCAGCAGCATGAGCATGATCACGGCCACAACAAGACCGGTTACCAAAATGGATTTTGTGGCCGACTGCTGCGCTTCGAATTGTCCGCCGTATTTCACGGTGTAACCTGCTCGCTGCACAATTGGGTCGACGCGTGCTTGCACCTGTTCAATCAAGTCGCCGAGGTTTGATCCGTCGGCCACATTGAGCGATACGACTGCCTTCCGCTGCGCATTCTCTCGGGTGATCAAGTTGCTAGATCGCTCAGGGCCAATGCTTGCAACGTCTCGCAGTCGTACGGTGGCTCCGCCTTGTCCACGGAGCAAGAGGTTGCGGACTTGTTCAATAGTCTCGCGTTGGCTTGGATCAAGCCGCACGACGAGATCGTATTGGCGAATGCCTTGATTGATCGTGTCGACGACTTCGCCGTACATCGCCTCCCGCACTTGCTCGGCCGCGCCCGCAGGCGTTAGCCCAAAGGCGGCGAGCTCGGCATGGCGATATCGAATTGGAAGCGAGGTAATCATTACTTCCCGGTTTGCGTTGACTTCCCTCGCTCCTGGAAGCGTCTCGAGTTCACGCTCGATTTCCTTGGCGATCTTTCGCAAGCCTGTGAGGTCTTCTCCGTAGATATTGATGGCGATGGCAGCTGGCGTGCCGGAGAGTAAGTGGCTCAGTCGATGCTCAATGGGCTGCCCGACCATGGTGGTCATGCCAGGAATGGCTGCAAGAATGGCATCGATTTCTTTGCGGACTGTTGGTTGGTCACCTGTTGCGCTCAGCGAAACATCGATCTCAGAGTTGCTCACAGGTTCAGCGTGTTCGTCACGTTCAGCGCGGCCGGTTCTTCTCGCGACTGAACGCACGCCATCAATTTTTGAAATACGTCGCTCGACCTGCGTGGCAAGTCGATCGCTTTCAACCAGCGATGTTCCGGGCGGGGCGAGTAGGAATACCGTGAAGGTCCCTTCGTTGAAGGATGGCAGGAACGAGGTGCCAAATGTGCTCGCAAGCAGGATCGCTGCTGCGGTTGCAAGTCCAGCGAAGCCAAGTACCCACAATCGAATACCAAGTGCCCACCGGAGTGATGGCTCATACCAACGCTTGATCATTTGTACGAGCCATGAGTCGCCGCGATGTTGGCCGCCGAGCTTTCCGCCGAGGAATAGTTTGCACAGCGCAGGTGTCAGTGTCAGAGCGACAACAAGAGAAGCCAGAATTGAGATCATGTACGTCAGCGCAAGGGGTTGAAAGAACCGTCCCTCAAGTCCATCCATAAAGAGCAGTGGGACAAACACCATCACGATAATCACGGTGGCAAACACCATCGCCGGCCGAATCTCGTTGCTTGCATCGAAGATCACGGTGGACAGTGACCTGCGGCTCGATTCTTCCAGGGCGTTGTTCTGTTTGAGCCTCCTGAAGACATTCTCCACATCGATGATGGCATCGTCGACGAGTACGCCGACGGCCACCGTCAGTCCACCAAGTGCCATTACATTGAGCCCCATGCCCAAGGCATCCATCATCAGTAGGCCTACCGCAAGTGATACAGGCAGGGCGGTGAGCGTGATGATCGTGGTTCGGATGTTCATGAGGAATAGCATGAGCACGACAGCCACAATGAGCACCGCCTCGAACAATACGGTGGTCACATTGCCAACCGCGCGGTCGATGAAGTGTGATTGCCGGAATACGTCGCGGTTGAGCACCATTCCCTCTGGAAGCGTGGGTTCAAGTTGTGTGAATAGGGCATCGATTTGATCGGTCAAGGCCAGTGTGTTGGTGCCCGGTGACTTTTGGATCGAAACAACAACGGCCGGCTGGCCTTGCTGCGAAGCTGAGCCACGTTTGAGGGCAGGGCCAATCTGGACATCTGCCACTTGTCCGATCGTCACAGCTACGCCGTTGTCGTATTTGATGATGGTCTCAGCGATGTCAGCGGCTTTGGTGACCCGGCTCTGCTGCCGAATTGGAATCTCAAAACTGCTGACGTTGGGTAGGTATCCGGCGCTTGCGGTGCTGTGAGCGCCGCCTGCGGCTTTCACCACATCTGAGATGGTCAGGCCATAGAGTCGGAGCCGCTGCTGGTCGACATTCACTTGATACTCGGGCAATTCGCCGCCAATGGCGACGGCCTGGGCAACGCCGGGGATAGCGAGAACTTTGTTGCGAAGATCAAATTCGGCAAATGACCGAAGCTCAAGCGGAGAAACTTGCCCTGTAGGTGACGAGAGCGAAATGAGCATGATTTCGCCTGCAATCGATGTGATAGGCGTGATGAAAGGCTCGACGCCAGGCGGCAGACTGGATCTGATATTGGCCATGCGTTCTGAGACCAGTTGACGCGAGTCATACAGGTCGGCGCCCCAGTCGAGGTCGACCCACACAATGGAGAGTCCGATGGCGCTGGCACTTCGCACACGTCGAACGCCCGTCATGCCATTGACGGTCGTCTCGATTGGAAAGGTGACGTACTGTTCAACTTCATCGGCGGCAAGTCCGCCTGCTTCGGCCATGATTACAACAGTGGGAGCGTTGAGTTCAGGAAAAACGTCGACACTCATCCTGGGCAGGCGCCATGCGGCGTAGCCCGAGACCAATATGGCGGCAATCACGACAAGTGATGCGTATCGAACTGAAAACGAGATGAGCGACTTCAACATTGATTAGTGCTCTGCGTCATGAAACGTTCCGTCCGAGTGAAAGTGTCCACCTTGTTCAATGGTTCCACTTGTAGCGAGCATGAGTTGGAATCCACCATCAAGAATGACTTCATCGCCGTCTCGCAAGCCACTAAGGATCGTCACCCATCGTCCATCATCGATTCCGAGATCGGCCTCCATTCGAATTGCTTGGTTTGGATTGTCGGGGGCACGACGAAAGATGATGGGCGTCAGGCCATCTTGCTGCACTGCGGCAAGTGGGATGGACAGTTCAGGCGTTGCTGTGGCGTCCGTGACAATTTCGAGCTGGGCTGTTACCCCAGGCCTCGCCCAGGTGGCCACATGTTCTGGGGTGACATACAAGTCAACGGTGCGTTCATTTGAGTTACCGCCGAGTCCAAGAGAGAGCGTGCCTTGCATGCCCAGATGCATTGGAACTGCGGTGCCGGCTGCGGTTGGGGTTGGCGGCACGATGGTCACGGCCAGTCCATCTTTAAGCACACCAAGATCACTTTGGAGGCCGGAGGCATGAAAACGAAGTTTGTCGGGCTGCACGACCGTGACGACATTGGCCCGTTCATCGGCCCAGGCACCATTGGTGAGTCCGATGGATTCAACGACACCAGGTTCGAGGGCTTTGATCTCAATTGAGGTAATAGTGCGCCAGAGTGGGGCTTTGCTATTGTCCGGTGTAGATGGCGTTAGGAGTGTTGCCCGTTCAATGCCAAGCAGCGAAGCAGCAGAATCCACCGACAGATCGAGAGCTATCTTTGCAGCATCGATGGCAGCAATTGTTTGAGCATGCGAGGCATTGAGTTCGGCGGTTTGTTTTTGAACACTCGCGAGTTCCGCATGCGCAGTGGCCAGCGCCGAGCGGGCTGCTGTGTATTCGCTCATTCGACCGCCACCGGCCTCGCTAAGAGTATTGAGTTTGTCAGCGCGGGCATTCCAGACCAAGATGCTCTCGCCAAGGCTTTGCTCGTGGCGTTCGTGCGCCTTGAGAAGGGGATCAAAAGTATCTAGTTTTGTTTGCAACTGCGACACTGTCGATTCCGAGTTGGCAATTGCTTGTTGAATAGTGCGCCACTGCGGCGAGTCCAGTCGATAGAGCGGCGTGCCCACATCAACGCGATCAAATTGATCTACAAGAAGTTCAACGCGTCCAGGAAGCATCGTGCGGTATTGCCGGCTTGCGGTGGGGAGATACTCAAATCGGCCCGGAGCTCGCAGCGTCTGCTCAATTTGGCGCCGCTCAGTGGGGGCGAATGTGATTCCGAGATTACTGAGTACGGCTTGGGGAATCGCGATGCGGTTGGAAGGCAAGGCTGACGATTCTGCTGCGTGGGACCGCATTTCGTTCGTGGGTGTGTTGTCCTTGCACGCCGTTAAGAGCGACGATGTCAGAAGGGTGGCGGTAAGCAGTGAAGTTGGTCGTGTCATGGTGTTCATTGGCTACCTCCAGCGACAACGTCGCCGGCGTGATCTTCAATTGGGGTTGGATTCTGAAATGCGTCTGGCCCGAGTATACGACGAAGCGTTGTTGCGGCCTCGATTCGTCAACACGAAGGGCGATGAGGTTCTCTTTGTTTCGAGTGTTCGCGTGTTGGACGTGGGCAAGTACCATGGCTCATGAAGGAGACGATGGCAATGGGCGATGTAACTCGGGCAATTCGAATGGGCATGGTGGGGGGCGGCGTGGATGCCTTTATTGGCAGTGTCCACCGGGTGGCATCGCGCCTTGACGAAAGCATGACGCTGGTAGCAGGTGCACTTTCGTCAACACCGGAGCGATCAGTGGCCAGTGGACTGAGTCTTGGTCTCGATGAAGATCGGTGCTACGCAACGTGGCAGGACATGCTCACGTGTGAAGCGGCTCGCCCAGCGGATGAGCGGATGGAAGTTGTTGTGATCGTGACGCCCAATCATGTGCATTTCCCGGTTGCCAAGGCGGCGCTTGAAGCGGGATTCCATGTGGTGTGCGATAAGCCGATGGTGTGTACGCTCGATGAGTCCAATGCGCTCGTTGCTGCGCAGCAGGCAAGCGGCTGCGTGTTTGCTGTGACATATAACTACACCGGGTATCCAATGGTCAAGCAAATGCGGGGCATGGTGCGTTCTGGTGAAATCGGGCCTGTGCGAAAGGTGATGGTTGAGTATTTACAGGGCTGGATCGCGACGCCACTTGAACAGACCGGGCAGAAGCAAGCCGCGTGGCGGAGCGATCCAACCAAGGCCGGCGCTGGAGCGATCGGCGATATTGGATCGCATGCCGAAAACATCATGACCTATGTGACAGGTCTTGAGCTGAGCAGTGTGAACGCTGATGTCGCAACGCTTGTGCCTGGGCGTGTGCTTGATGATGATGTGTCGGCATTGCTTCGGTTTGAGAATGGGGCAACAGGTGTCTTGGCGATTTCGCAGGTGTGCCCAGGGTGCAGAAATGGTTTGCGCCTGCGTGTATGGGGCGAAACGGGGGGGCTTGAGTGGGCGCAAGAGTCGCCGAATGCTTTACTGCAGACATCACTTGATGGCCCGGACAGTGTGCACCGGCTCGGGGATGCTGGGTTATGTGCTGCTGCAGGTTCACGTTTGCCCGGCGGACATCCAGAAGGTTTCATCGAAGCCTTTGCTGCTCTTTACAAGAGCATTGCCGCTGCGATTCATGCCGGGCGCGATGATGGCGACGAGTTTGATTATCCAGACGTTCATGCGGGGGCTCGGGGCGTTCGGTTTATTGCGGGCGTGATTTCAGACCGGGCGTAGATGCCGCGTGGGGAATGCCTCAACGTGTTACACACGATCAACGGTCCGGGGCAGGTAATGTCACTGGGTTGACGGCTTGACCTGATCGTCCATGACTCGCAGGTAGAGACCGAAGTCGTTTGTGCCGTTAAGGACCTTGCACAAAATGATATTGTCGCCGGGTGTGAGAGTGGCGGTGAATGTCTTGGCGTCGCGGGTGGCGGATTGGTAT
>JABJQE010000146.1 GCA_018663565.1 Phycisphaerae bacterium | reverse complement strand
TGCGGGCGGTGAGCTCCTGCGAGGTTGCCTTGGCGATGCCAAAGTCAATGACCTTGGGCTGTGGCTTGCTCCGAGTGTCCACCGTGACCAGAATATTGCCCGGTTTCAAGTCTCGGTGAATGATCCCTTTCTGGTGAGCGTGCTGAATCGCATCGCAGAGGTTCGCGAAGAGTTCAAGTCTCGACCGTGTGTCGAGTTTGTGCCGATCGCAGTAGTCATTGATCGGGTCTCCCTTGACATACTCCATGACGAAGTAGGGGCGGCCTTCCGGTGTCGCGCCGGCCTCGAAGACGCGGGCGATGCTTGGATGACTCATCATTGCAAGCGCCTGGCGTTCGGCTTCGAAGCGGGCGATGACCTGATTGGTGTCCATCCCCGGCTTGACGATCTTGAGGGCTACACGCCGCTTGACCGGGCTGGTCTGCTGTGCGAGGTAGACGACGCCGAAGCCGCCTTCGCCGATGATCGAGAGAATCTTGAATGGCCCGATGGAGTCGCCGATCTTGGCTCCGACCCGCGGTGGCGGATCGCCGCTGAGCGACACCGTCGGCATTTGATCGTCGGGGGGGATGGGTGAATCAGGTGTCATCAGACGCACCCTACCCGCTGAACTGTTGCGGGGAGATTTTGCCAAATGTCGGCAAGGGTGATGCAGGCGCGTTTTTGGCGCCTGAAAGCCTGAACGCGGCGCTCTTGCTCGATCGCTGCTTAGGGCGACTCATCATCAAGCATGGCCCGATATCGCGCCACACTGGCCTCATTACCTAGCTCGCAGGACCCATGCCAGCGACTCGTCGCCATGCGCTGATCTGACCAATATGGAAACACGGGTGGCCGATGAGCATGAATGAGGCGACTGCCCCTAGCGTTCCAAATCGGCTTTCGAATGGTGTCCCCTCTGCAGACTTCTCAAACACATCGGGGTCACATGAGTCGATGAAATCAGCAGCGGCATTGCATCGAGCTTCGAAGTGTGCGATGCATGCGTTCTTCTCTAGGTAGAGAGACGCATCATCCTTGCACTCGCTGCCATGTTTGTACAGGTCGGCTTCGCCCTGATCAAACTCGACCGTTCCCCCAAGTATTTCGATACATACGCCAGCGTAATAGGCGCAGTGGCCGAGTACAAATGCCGGATGGTTGATGGTTGTGCCTTGGCGATCGGCAAACTTGGCTGGCTCAATGTCATCGCACAGCATGTGCGTAAGCGACAGAGCAAAGCGGGACGGCGCGGTGATGATTGATGCGGTGTGGCATGTGTTTGTGGTCATCCATGATCTCCTTGTGTTTCGCCACTATAGCCTCTCTGCATCATTGGGCCGATAGTTGAAGTAGTTATAGTAGGTGGTGTTGTAGTTTCCCCCACCCCCGCACTTATTACAAGGAGTTCAGTAGATGGCAACTCGTGGATTTATTGGTGTGTTGACTCTCGCGTCTATTTTAGCAGGAGGATTCGCGTGGGCAGACAGCGCCACGATCACTACGCCTGACGGTGTTCTCGCAGAACTGCTTGCTGGTAACACGCGATACCTTGAAGGTCGATCGCAGGCGCACAATCTTCCCGCAGCCCGGGCAGGACTTGCTGCTGGCCAAGCGCCGGCGGCGGCGATCATCCGCTGCGCCGACTCACGAGTCGCGCCAGAGATCGTCTTTGATCAGCCACTTGGCGACTTGTTTGTGTGTGGTGTGGCAGGAAACATACCAACCCCTGAGATCATCGCAAGCCTTGAATATAGCGTGGCTGTCCTTGGTTCCAAGTTGATTGTGGTGATGGGGCACTCTTCCTGCGGCGCTGTTGATGCTGCATTGACGCATCGTCATGACACCAATGCGCTACCCGGCAATCTGCCGGCGTTGATTGACCAGATCGTCATTCCCTGTACGGTCAACTCTGACCCAAAGGACCCCGGAGCGCTCGATGCTGCCATTGCGTGCAATGCACATGAGGGCATTGGCGGGATGTTGCGAGGATCACAAATCATTACGGATGCTGTCAAGGCAGGAACTCTGAAACTCGTGGCAGGCGTTCAGAATCTCAAGACCGGGCGTTTTACGGTGCTCAAGTAGTCGGCTGACACACCACCCGAACTGGCCAGCGAACCTGAATCTGTAATCTTTGCCAAAGGACAATGCAATGTTAAACATGCTTGTACTCACCACCACCAACGAGCCCCAACTTCTCCTGCCTGGAGCACTGGAGGTTCTTACTGGTTTCGTGCTGTTGCTCGCCCTCCTCACCTGGATCGGGCTGTGGAAGATGTTCAGCAAGGCGGGTATTCCGGGGATCCTTGCAATCATTCCCATTGTCAATCTCTTCTTCTTGCCACAGGTTGGCGGCAAGCCGGGGTGGTGGGGTCTTCTCCTTCTGATCCCCCTGGTCAATATCGTCTTCGTCATCCTGATCTACATCGGTATCGCTGAGCGATTTGGTCGTGGCATCGGAACGGTCCTCGGCCTGCTCTTCCTGACTGGGATCTTCGTCATGATTCTTGGCTTCGGCTCGGCGCAATGGACACCGGCACCGGCAAGAGCCTGAACATCACAAGAGCGAACGGGATTCAGTATTCGAGCAGCATCGAGACCGCATTGCCGCCGCTGTAGTGGCTACTGACGAAGTAAGTGGACTATACGCAGCGCTTGCTACGAAACAACACCCCCGTGAATACGGAGGTGTTGTGGGAGATCTGTTCGTTGGATTCTTGCTGGATCAAGTGATCTCCGAAGATTACTCTGGACCGAAGTCGCGGTATGGTGCGCGGATGTCTATTGCCACGATCGTCTTAACCGGGTTGCTGGCCGCCCCAGCATCACACGCCACCGATTGGCACATCACGCCTGACCGAACCTGGATAGGAAAGGACTGGTGGGCGAATCGCCTGCAGGACTGGGCCATCGAGGATGGGGCACTGGTGTGCCTGCAAGCGGGCAACAAGAAGCCGCTACGCACGGCGCATTGGATTACTCGATCAATTGATACCGCCGGCGGCTCTGTCGATCTGTCCGTGGACATCGCCCCTGCCGACCGCGGCAGTGTCGCGCCACCTTCGGCGTTCGCCGGCTTTCTGATCGGTACCGGCGGCGAGCATGTGGACTACAGGCTCAGTGCGCTGGCGCATCACCTGCCCGCCCCCGATGGTGGCTTGCTAGCTGTGGTTGATGGCGACGGTGTCGTGGCGCTACGTCGCTTCGATCAAACATTCGCCGGAAAGGCGATCTGGTCTGTCAATACCGAGGTTGCCTTGGACAATCTTCCACTGCTTGAGGGCCAGACCCGCGCCGGCGATGGCTTTCAAGACAATCGCACACGTCGCTGCCAATTGAAGTTGCATATTGAAGGAACGATTGTGGCGATCAAAGCGATAGGTGTACACGGCGACGTCATTTCGACCGCAGTTGCCACAGTTGATGATGCCAATCTCCTTGACGGTGCCGTGGCGATGGTATCCAGCAGTGGGCCCGACGCCGCCAAGGGCCGCGGCTTCGCATTCAGCCACTTGCGCGGAAGCGGCGAAGGACTGCTGCACCATCCGGACCGCGCATACGGTCCCGTGCTTTGCACGCTGTATACCGTCGACCAAGAGGTACTGAAACTCACCGCGCAGTTCGGCCCCATGGGCGAAGGACACGCGGCTTCCCTCGACTTGAAGAATCGTGACGGTTGGCATCAGGTTGCCACGTCAAGTATCGATCCTGACTCGGACACAGCCACGTTTCGCGTCAACGGCATCAAGACTCTTGTTGATACGCCATTTCAGGTGCGATTCCGCGAGCCTGGCGCCACAGTCGACAGTACCTACGAAGGCGTGATCAAGGCCCCCCCCGTTGACGGTCACTTGGATCTTGCTGCCTTGAACTGCCAGAAGGTCTACACCGGCGGCCTGCAGTGGAACCACAACGGCATCTGGATGCCGCATGTGGAGACAGCCATGGCCGTGTCCAAACACGAGCCCGATGTATTGTTCTTCGCCGGTGACCAGATCTACGAGGGCGACTTTGTGCCCGTGGACTCTCGTGG
>JABJQE010000145.1 GCA_018663565.1 Phycisphaerae bacterium | reverse complement strand
TGCAAGTTCGGCCTCAATCGTGGCGAGTCGTTTCTGAGAGGCCTCGTCTTTCTCTTTCTTGAGTGCCTCGCGTTCGATCTCAAGTTGCATGATGCGTCGCCGTAGTTCATCGAGTTCGGTCGGCATAGAGTCGTTTTCAATGCGAAGTTGCGACGCAGCTTCATCGAGGAGGTCAATGGCCTTGTCCGGCAGGAATCGGTCTGCGATGTAGCGGTTTGACAACGTGGCGGCGGCAACAAGCGCGGCGTCCTGAATGCGAATGCCATGATGCGCTTCGTATCGTCCCTTGAGACCGCGCAGAATGGCCACAGTATCTTCGACGCTTGGTTCAGCAACAAAGACTGGCTGGAAACGTCGCTCGAACGCGGCATCTTTTTCAATATGTTTGCGGTATTCGTCGAGCGTCGTCGCGCCGATGCAACGAAGTTCGCCGCGAGCAAGGGCCGGCTTCAAGAGATTGCCAGCACTCACGGCGCCATCACCATCGCCGGCGCCCACAATGGTGTGCAGTTCATCGATGAAGAGCACGATGCGACCGTTGGCTGCAGTGACTTCTCGTAAGACTGCCTTGAGGCGATCTTCGAATTCACCTCTGAATTTGGCTCCAGCAAGGAGGGCGCCCACGTCAAGGGCCATGATGCGCGACGAGCGGAGCGTGGTGGGGCAATCCCGATCAACGATGCGTTGGGCGAGTCCTTCGGCGATGGCGGTCTTGCCAACGCCTGGTTCGCCGATCAAGACAGGATTATTCTTTGTGCGGCGACTCAGCACTTGCATGCAGCGACGGATTTCCTCGTCGCGGCCAATGACAGGGTCGAGATTGCCGGATTGCGCCATGGACGTAAGGTCGACGGCGTACTTCTTGAGTGCTTCGTAATTCGACTCTGCATCAGGGTCGTCAATGGAGTCGACGCCGGATGCGTCCCTCAACTCTTCGACAGCTGCTCGAATAAGTGATGCGTTGAGCCCAGTTGCTGAGAGCGCGGTGCGAGCGGGAGAGGGCGTTTCCGCGAGGGCGAGCAGCAGGTGTTCGACCGAGACGTATTGATCGCCCATGGTCGAGGCGAGCTGCTCGGCGTCGCTGATGACTTGCATCAATGGTCCGGTTGCCGATGGTGGCTTTGGGTTGGATGCCGTGACGGTTGGCATGGTGTTGAGTTCGGCCGTTACGATTTCGCCTAGGGCCTCGGGGCGATGGCCAGCTCGCTCGATGATGGATCCAGCGATGCCGTAGTCGTCGCAGAGCATGGCTTGCACGAGGTGCAGTGTGCCAAACTCAGTATGGGATAGTTCAACGGCAAGAGATTGTGCGGCTGTAATAGCCTGTCTTGCGATGGTGGTATAGCGATCAATATTCAACTGTGGACTCCTGACGCCCCGCGGTGTACATCACATTGTCGCAACTCGTGTGCCAATGTCGTTAGGCCTGAATGACTCAAAAAGAGGGTTCGAGAACGAGAACCCTGCCACATCGGCAGGAGTAGGATAGGCGGATGGAGGTTGAACCCAAGACAACCCGTGGGGGACGTCAGCAGCTTGTGGCCGCAGTGGTCATTGCGGTGTTGGTCGTAGCAGGATGGTGGCTGTGGCCGCGGGTTCCACTTCAGGGTGAGCGGAACCACGACTTTGGCGTGGTGAGCTTTGAGTCGACGCCGAAGTACGTCGAGCACACCTTCTCGCTAAAGAACACGAGTTCGAACCCGGTTCAGGTCAAGCGTTCTATGAGTAGTTGTGGTTGTACCGAGGCCATGGTCCCTGGCGAGGTCGTCGCTCCAGGTGATTTCTTGGAGATTCCGGTCCGGCTTAAATTGACCCATTCCGGTCTCAAGGACGCCATGGTGACCTTATATTTCCGTGGTGGCGGATCGATTGATCTTGGCGTTGAGGCCATTGGTCATGCCACAAAGACCTTTCGGGCTTCGCCTTCCAAACTCAGATTGCGGCCACCGCAGGGGCTCGGGAACACCAGATTGTGGATCGAATCTGACACCGAGCCGGAGGTTCCTTCTATTACAGCCCCGCCTCGGTTGACGGTCACATTTGGCGGGTGGAAGCAAACAGGTCAGCGTAATGAGCAGACTTCGACGCCAGCATCTTGGACAGCAGAAGTCAGCATGGTGTCGGATGGAGCGGGCCCCACGCCTGGAAGCACGATTACCTTTGCGTTGCCGCATGGTGACGAGGCCGTTGTGAGCGTGAATCAGCGAGTGTTTTTCGAGCCTCCAACTACGGCTGATCCAGTGCCTGTGATCGTGCCCAAGAGTGATTGATAGCCACTGCCATCTCACCGGCGACCGATACGCCGATGGCGTGGACGCGGTGCTTGACCGCGCCCGGGCGGCCGGGGTGAGGGGCATGGTGGCCATTGCGGTTGATATTCCCGACTCCTTGGCCACGCAGGCACTTGCGGGAGCTCATGATGATGTGTGGTGCACGGCGGGCGTTCACCCTTCTGAGGCAGGACGCGATCACGATGTTGCTGCGCTTGCTGACCTTGCGACGAACCCCCGCTGCGTGGCCTGGGGCGAAATGGGCCTCGATGGCCACTGGCCCGATCCACCCCTTGAACGCCAGAAACTACTGCTGGAAAGCCAGTTAGAGGTCGTTATGGCGGCTGATTCTGTGGGGGCTCGGCCGCTGCCGCTTGTACTTCATTCCCGGAAGGCACTCGCAGAGGTGCTCGGGCTGCTTGGCGAGACCCCAATTGCTGGGGATCGGTTCATCTTTCATTGCTTCACCGACGGCCCCGATGAGGTCAAGAAAGTGCTCCAACTTGGTTCCTGCGTGTCATTTACGGGAGTTGTAACCTACCGAAACGCGGCCGATGTGGCTGCGGCGTCTGACCTGGTGCCGCTCGATCAGTTGATGGTGGAGACAGATAGTCCCTATCTGACCCCGGAGCCTCTTCGTGGACAGCGTCCGAACCAGCCCGCGAACGTGGTTCATGTGGCCCGCTTTCTTGCGGCCCGCCGCGGGATGAGTCTTGCCGATTTCGATGCTGCGACCGATGCAACGGCTCGGCGGGTGTTCGGTTTCTCACTACCTCATTGACACGGGTTTGAGAAAGTAGAAGTTGGCGGGGGCATAGATCTTGACAGATGCATCCCGAATAACGAGGATGTGGCATCCTGTTTCGTAACTTTTTTCACAAATGCACGGGGTCAGTGCATCTATGGGTCGATATCACTTCGTTTTTCCTCGTTGGTCCAATCTGTTATTGCCGGCAGCCATCGTTGTCGGCACGACGGCCCCGTTGTACGTTGCTTTCCTAGTCGCGTTCGGGTTCAGCCCGAAGACGACTGACGTTGGCTATCAGCCGGTGCAACCAATTCCATTTAGCCACGCGGTACACGCAGGGCAACTCGGGATGGACTGTCGTTATTGCCACAACACAGTCGAGGTCGCAGCGAAGGCAGCAATCCCACCGACGCAAACGTGCATGAATTGCCACACACAGATTCACCCAGAGAGTGAGTTGCTCAAGCCACTCTGGGAGAGTTACCGCACTGGTCGCCCGGTGGAGTGGGTCCGCGTACATGATCTTCCCGACTACACCTATTTCAACCACTCCGCGCATGTCACGCGGGGCGTGAGCTGCGTGGAGTGTCACGGCCGCGTAGACACGATGGACCGTGTCTGGCAAGTCGAGCCGCTCAGTATGAGTTGGTGCCTCGAGTGCCACCGCTACCCAGACCCGCACTTGCGAGATCCGGATCTTGTGACGCAATTGGAATGGGGTTGGGACTGGGACGCCGCCGAGCGACTTGCCGAGGGCGAGCGTTGGCGAGACATCAATGATCTTCATCCCTCACAGGACTGCACCACATGTCATCGGTGAATGGAAGCGGCCCGGACGGCCGGCAATATTGGCGAAGCCTCAATGAGGTTGCTGACACGGACGAGTTTCGTGACTTCATGTACAAGGAGTTCCCGGCTGGTGCCGAGGCGCTCTTGGACGGGCCCGATCGCCGTGGCTTCTTGAAGGTTATGGGCGCCTCGATGGCGCTCGCCGGTGCTGGCTTGACTGGCTGCCGTCGTTGGCCCCGAGAAGTCATCGCGCCATACGCAAGTCGGCCTGAGGGGTCAATTCCTGGTGTGGCAGAACAGTACGCGAGCATCGTGGAACACGAAGGCGTCGCGACTGGTGTTCTGGTGACTTGTTACGACGGTCGCCCAACGAAGCTCGAGGGAAACCCAGGGCATCCCGGGAGCCTTGGTGCTTTGACCGGTTGGCAACAGGCCACCGTGCTGGACTTGTATGACCCCGATCGAACCCGGCAAGTGCATCTTCGTCCAGGTGTGGCTGCAACTGCGGCTAGAAAAACGTGGGGCGACTTTGCCGCATGGTGGACAACGCAAGGCGAATCGCTCGCTCAGAATGGCGGCGATGGGTTGCGATTTATCAGCCCATCCTCCGGCTCACCAAGTGTGCAACGCATGCAACGTGCCATTCGCAGGCGATTCCCGAAGGCGAAATGGACCACTTGGGACGCAACCGGAAACACAGCTGAGCGTGAAGGACTTGAAACTGCCCTTGGCGGACCACTGCGGCCTGTGCAAGATCTGGAAAATGCCGATGTGGTGGTGTCGTTTGATTGCGATTTCCTTGGTGATCACCCGGACATGCTGGCCATGGCCCGCGGCTGGGCATCGCGCCGGGATCCCGACGACGGCGATATGAACCGCGTGTACATGATCGAGCCTGGCGTCAGCGTGACTGGTGCAAGTGCGGATGATCGATATGCCATGTCCAACGCGCAGATCACGGCCTTGGCTCTTGAGATTGCCGCAGCGGTGTCCGGAGATTCTGTGCCGCGATCTGAGATGGGCCGCACAATTCTTGCTGACTTGAAAGCTCACAGCCGACGCTCACTCGTCATGGCGGGCCGAACACAACCTGCCGCAGTGCATGCTGCGTGCGCATTGATCAACGCCTCCCTTGGGAATGTTGGTCGCAGCGTTACGTATGCTCGCGTTGCCGAGCCAGAGATGAAGACCTGCTCAGTTGCCGCGCTCGCCGCTGACATGAAAGCTGGCAAGGTCGACACGTTGTTTGTGATAGGCGGAAATCCAATCTGGGATGCGCCGGCCAACCTCGACTTCTTGCAAGCAACCGCGCGTGTTCCCAACACCGTTCACTTTGGCGATCAGGATGACGAGTCATCCGCCGCCTGCAAATGGCATCTCGTTGGGGCCCATCCACTTGAGTGCTGGGGTGATGGCCGCGCATGGAATGGAACACTTTCCATTCAGCAGCCGATGATTCGCGCACTGTGGAATGGCATGAGCGTGATTGAGTTGCTGGCCCTTGTCGCTGGCGAAGAGACTACCGGCGGATTCGAAATCGTTCGAAGAACATGGGAGGAGTCAACTGGTCTTGCAATGACTCCCTCGGACCAAGAGCCGCCATTTGACGCCAACTGGCGGAAGGCACTCCATGACGGCGTG
Source organism: Phycisphaerae bacterium (assembly GCA_018663565.1). Classification (GTDB taxonomy): domain Bacteria; phylum Planctomycetota; class Phycisphaerae; order Phycisphaerales; family SM1A02; genus UBA12567. Next base: position 766 of record JABJQE010000145.1, on the reverse strand, counting down.
ATCGAGCCAGCCCCGGTGCTGGAATCACCGCCCCTTGACGTGGCTGCGACCATCGCGATGTTGACTTCAGCCTCAACACAGTCCGAGGCTGACCTTAAGGCTGGTGACATCGAAGTGAACTTTGTTCCTGGCACATTGCTTGGTGGTCGCATGAGCAACAACGGTTGGATGCAGGAACTGCCTGATCCCATCACGAAGCTTGCCTGGGACAATGCGGTACTCATTAGCGAGAAGACCGCCAATGAACATGGCGTCACAACCGGCGACATCGTTTCGATCACGCTCGGGAAGAACACCGTCAAGGGCACCGTGCTTGTGCAACCTGGTCAGGCCGTGGGAACCGTGTCAATTATGCTCGGCTACGGTCGGGATTGGCCCGGCCGCGTCGCGAGTGGCGCAGGCTTCAACGCATACCCACTTCGCACGTCGGACCGTTTGTGGTCAAATCCTGCAGGCAAGCTTGCCGCTGTTGGCGGCACCGAGCAGTTGATTACCACGCAAGATCATTACGCCATCGACACCGTTGGCGGTCAAGGAACGCAGGATCGACTGCCGCTGTTGTTCCGCGAGGCATCGATCGACACACTCAAAGCCCATCCGGACTTTGCTCGTGATCGTTCGCACTCCATCAGCAGCCTCTCGCTTTGGGAGGAAACTCAGTTCGAAGGCGCGAATTATCGCTGGGGCATGGCAACGGATCTTTCAAAGTGCACGGGCTGCAGCGCCTGTGTCACCGCATGCCAGGCCGAGAACAATATTCCGATTG
>JABJQE010000144.1 GCA_018663565.1 Phycisphaerae bacterium | reverse complement strand
GAGGAGCCGGTTGCCATGGCGAGCGACAGCGTTGGCGTCGATGCCTTGCCGGCCCGCGTGTCCTGCGCGAGCGTATGGAGTTCTTCTTCGGTGAGACCAACACGAGGCGTGCCGTTGATCACAGCGGTGATGGCTGGGACAGCGCCGCTGCTGCGAATGGCGGCTGCCATGGATTGCACTGTTGCGAGGTGAATTGGCAGTTCTGCATCGATGACAGGGGGGCACGGGCCATAGGTCGATTGCCACGGGGTGTGAGGAAGACCCTGCGTGAGGACTGCTGTTTCAAGTAGTACGACACCCGCACGAGATTGCAAGGCATTGGCAACTTCGTCGTGAACCTGAACGTGTGTGCTCACCGCCGCCGACCGCGTAGCCGCCCGCCCATTCGCTTCTTTGGAAGCGCGCTCGGCACGATGCCGCCAGGGAATCGTTCGATATCTTGGGCAAGTTCTTCTGAAGGAGCCGTGGAGACCGTGCGGCCGAGGTTCTTGCGGTTTTCTTCGCGTTCGCGGTCGAGTTCAGCTTTCTTAGCCCGAACATGTCGCGGCTCTGGACCAGGCTCAAATGAGTCGTACTTCAGTTCGTTAATCTCGACGTTGGTCAGGCGTTCGACGTTCTGCAACAGTGCGCCTTGCTCTGGTTGAACAAAGACAATGGCTCGGCCGCTCTTGCCTGTCCGCGCTGTGCGGCCAATTCGATGAACGTAGATCTCGGCATCTTCTGGGATGTCATAGTTGATGACATGTGTAATGCCATCAACGTCAATGCCACGCGAAGCGACATCTGATGCGACGACAACATGAAGGTCGCCGTTGCGAAGCTGGTCCATCACGCGGTTTCGCTTGCTCTGATGCATATCAGCATGTAGGGCCTGCGCATTGATTTTGTGCTTGCGAAGATCGTCTGCAACCTTGTCGACCGTGATCTTAGTTCGGCAGAACACAATCGCGAGGTCTGGTTGCTCTTCTGTGATGAGGTGACGCATGAGCCGACGCTTGTCCCATGCATTGACGGTGACATATGACTGCTGCACTTGCGAGACCGTCAAACTCTTCTTGTCGACGGTCGAAAGATTCACTGGCTTGTGCATGTACTGCCGGCCAAGTTTCTCGATTTCACCCGAGATTGTGGCAGAAACGAAGATCGTCTGGTGTCGCTGTCGCATACCGCCGAGGATCTTGCGAATGTCATCACGGAAACCAATATCAAGCATTCGGTCGACTTCGTCAAGGACCGCGATTTTTACTCGGTCGTAGGGCAGCATGCCCCGATTGTTCATGTCCATCACGCGGCCTGGAGTTCCGACGATGATCTCAGGCCGCTTGTCGAGGCGTTTGGCTTGAATGTCAATCTTCTGGCCGCCATAGACGGCAACCGATGTGAGTCCTGTGTTCTTGCCAAGGGTCTCCAGTTCGCGTGCCACCTGAATGGCGAGCTCTCGCGTTGGCACGAGGCACAGGGCACCGAAGTCATCGCCCTGTTCGAGCAGATGCAGAATCGGAAGACTAAAGGCTGCAGTCTTGCCGGTTCCGGTTCTGGATTGGCCCATGACGTCCGTGCCGCTGATCGCAAGTGGGATCAATTCTGCCTGGACGTGGGTTGGTTGCACGAAGCCTGCGTCCTTGATGCCCGAGAGCACTTCAGGACGGAGGCCAAGATCACCAAAGGATTGTTTGGTGTCGAAAATGTCGCTCATAATGATCGTACCGTTCGCCCGGGGTGGTGCCATCTCATTCGCGGCCCGTCTGAGTGACGCTGCCGGTCTAATGGTGCGGCTCATGGTAGGATCGATTGGACGTCGATACAACCTCCGGACGGACTCCCACGGATGCATTCGGACAGCCTTTTTCATGTTGACCTTTCTGCCATAGCCCAGAATGCGTCAATGTTTGCGCGTTTGGTCGGACCAGACGCTGTGTGCTGTGGTGTCGTCAAGGCGGATGCGTATGGGCTGGGTGCTCGGCCAGTCACTGAAACGCTCATGCGGGCTGGAATGCCGCTCGTGGCAGTGTTTCGAGTTGACGAGGCCCTTGATCTACTGAGTTTGGCAGCATGCCGACGGGTGCTCGTGCTCGGGGCAGTTCGCTCTTTGTGCCCGATGCATCCATTGGTACCTGGACTCGCAGATGGCCGCATTGAGCTTGTTGTCCATGATGAACACCAACTTCGGGAAATTGCTGCCCTCGCTGCCGGGCAGTCCATTGCCATTCGGGTCCATGTGAAGGTTGACACCGGGATGGGCCGTGGCGGCTGTGGCCCTCGCGAAGCAGCCAAGCTGATTGAGACGGTCCAGCACACTCCTGGTGTCGCGCTTGCTGGCGTCATGACACACTTCACTTCAGCCGGCACCGACGCAGATACAACTGCCGACCAAGCAGCATTGTTCGCTCGTATGCTGAAGGGTCTTCAACTTCCAGCGGGATGCCGAGTGCACGCAGCCGCTACAGCGGCCACCGTTCGAGACCGCACCTATCACCACGGGATGGTTCGTATTGGGATCGGCTTGGCTGGCTGTATTCCGGGTAGCGAATCCTTGGCGGATGCTTGGGCTGGCCAACTCATTCCCGCGGTTCGGTGGGTGAGTGCACTGAGTCATGTGCGATCAATTCAAGCGGGGCAGTCCGTTGGCTATGGGCAAACGTGGAGTGCACCCCAAGACACCACAATCGGCATTATCCCAGTGGGTTACGCCGATGGTATCCCTCGGCAAGCGGGCTCAACTCAGGATAGAGCTGGGGCAAGCATTGCCGTCTTGCAGTCCGATGGCAAAACCATGGCTGGACATGCGCCGGTGATTGGCCTCGTCAGCATGGACCAAATCGCTGTGGACCTCGGACGCATTGAGGGCTGCGCCCACATCGAACCTGGCCGCATGATCGAAGTGTTCTCAGCCACACAGGACGGCCCCTCGAGCCTGCGTAGATTCGGGGCTGCTTGTGGCGTTACTCCGCATCAGGTCCTCGTGGGCATCGGTCCTCGTGTTCGGCGGGTGCACGCGAACGTCCAGGCGGTTGCATCGAGTCGTGAATCATGGCAGTCCGCGACGGCGGGATAGGTCACATCATCGCCCGGGACGGTACGATTTCAGTATGTCTGTCTTGACATTCAATACGCCGCAGGCTTCGTCTTCAGACCTCCTACGGGCGACAACTCGCGCGGGCGTCGTGAGCTTTCTCAACGCTCGGCCGCTTGTTGCCGGTCTGGATGCGTTAGCAGGGTGGTCAATCCAGTTATCGCCACCGAGTGGTTTGATCGGGTTACTTGAGGCGGACACTGTCGATTTGGCCCTGTGTTCATCCGTTGATCTCCTGAGCGTGCCATTCGATGTGGCGTGGCTCGCTTCGACGCCACTGGCCTGCAGGGGCGAGACGCAGACGGTGCGTCTGTTTGCAAAGCGAGATGTCGCGGACCTTCGCACGATCCACTGTGATACCGATAGCCATACGTCGGTCGCACTACTTCGCATTTTGCTGGCCGAACATTGGAATGGAAGTGCAAAGCTTGTGCCAATCAGTGATCCGAGGCCAGTTGAAGCGCAGTTGCTGATTGGCGATAAGGTTGTCCAGCCAAACCTCACTGCTGATCGGTGGCCCGTTCAGGAAGATCTTGGCGAGGCGTGGTTCGCCCACACCGGATTGCCCTTCGTCTTCGCAGTGTGGATGGGTCGTGCCGATCGTGCGGCGTGCACTCAGCGTGCTGGTCGTGTGATCGACCGCCAGTTACGGCTCAATCAACACCGCCTCGATGCAATCATCGCGCGGGAAGCCCCGCTGCTTGGATGGACGCGACAAGAAGCATCCGAGTACCTGACGCGTCATATTCGGTATGAGTTTGGCCCGGATGAACTGG
>JABJQE010000143.1 GCA_018663565.1 Phycisphaerae bacterium | reverse complement strand
TGTGGGAGGGACCTGGACCACTCACGATGCCCAGTGTTGCCAACGTGCCGTCACGAGCTTCCGACCAGGGCGCTGTTGCCATCATGCCACCTGGCACGCTTGCACTTCCAAGCGAGCCTATCGCGTGGTGGATTGGCCGCGACGAACCGATGCTCGCTCGCGGCCTTGCTGGGTGCCAGGCCGTTCCGCTCAATCGACCACTTCAAACATGGCGGTGCTTTGGTCCAAATGGACAAGCCCACCAGGATCGCATTCGTGATATTGACGACGAGGGGCCTGACGCCGGTGTGCCCTTACTTCTGCCGCTCATCGCGGGTGGGTCACGTCTTAATGCCCCCGAACTTTCTGCCGATTGGCCACCAAGTGTGTTGAGCACTATTGAGCCAGCACCGCCAGTGCACTGGGATGTGCCCAACGAACTCGCTCCCTAACGGGCAACAATATCGCGCGGACGCACAGTCATGACACCTGATTCCTCGCGTTGACTCGCAACGATCACTCGGTCATGCAGATCCGGAGCGTGCTGAGCCCACAACGCGCGAATAACCGATGGGCAATTGCACTGTTCAGAACGATGCAGCAAAACGAGGTGCTGCAGATCAGACGAAGTCGCGACATCAAGTACTACATCCATGGCTTCGCGGTTCGACAGGTGGCCAGCGCCGCCCATGATTCGTTCGATAAGGAATCTTGGCCGATCGCTCGCGAGTTGCATTGTTCGGTCGTAATTCGATTCAATCGCGAACGCATCGAGTTGGTGCGATCGAAGGAATGACTTGAGTTTCGCATCAACACGGCCGAGATCCGTAGCCCACCCAAGCGTCGTCGTCTCATGACGAATCACATATACGACGGTTCCATGTGTGTCGTGTGGTGCCATTGCAGTAGTGACCGATGTTGACTCATCGAGTTCAATTCCATCGCGGAATGGTGAGATGCGTTCTCGTGGAATGCCCGCGTGAACGATGCGTTGGACATGCGATTCATGCGCATGCACCGTAAACGCCCATGACACAATCGCATTCTTCCAGCCGGCATGAAGATGATCGCTATCTCCGTGTGTCAAAAACACATCGGTGACGTCTCGCAGGCTCTGTCCGCGAGATTCCATCGCCAGTCGTGTTCGCCGCGGCGAAATGCCGGCGTCCACCAAAACGTGTCGATTCGATCCGCGAAAATGCAGTAACGCTGCGTTCCCGCTGCTACCGCTCGATAGCACTTCAAACTCAATCACTTGATTGAGTGCCGGGAAGCGGGGTCGCGGTCATGACAAATTCCACGCTCTGACTGCTCAATAAAGTCTGCGTACTCGGTAAATATTCGCCCGCCGTCTGCGCGGAGTTGCGCGATGACTGCTGGCATGGCGAGGTCACTTCGGTAGATCACGCGGTACGCAGCACGGCGATCCGCGATGTCGTCGCGACTCATGCCAGAACGCCGCATGCCAATGAGATTCAACCCAGCGATGCGGTTGATCTCTTTCGAAATACACCACGCCGGAATATCAACCGAAGCGCCCGCGTGTCCTTGCATGAACGCGCCTTCGCCAATTCGGCAGAACTGATGAATGGCAGCGCCGCCGCCCATGATGACGCGGTCGCCAACCGTGACGTGACCGCCAAGTGCCGTTGCATTGGCCATCTGAATATGATTCCCAACCTGGCTGTCGTGCCCCACATGCGAGCACGCCATAAAGAAATTGTGGTCGCCAATGCGTGTGGGCTCGTTGGTCTTGGCGCGATGCGCTGTAAAGCACTCACGAAATGTGTTGTGACTACCAACAATCAAGCCCGCTCCTGGATCAGATGGATTCCACCCGATGTCTTGGGGCGGAGCACCAAGGGCCGCTGCGGGCCACACGGTGTTGTCTTCGCCCATTGTGAGCGGTCCGGTGAGATAGCAGTTCGCCACGAGGCGGCACCGATTTCCAACTCGAACGGGTCCAATGGTGCCGTCAATCACGCAATTCGGACCAATGACCACATCGGCGCCAAGCGTCACATCGCCTTCGATGACAGCAGATGGGTGGATGGTAGTGGCAAGTTCGGGCATATCAGCATCGTATCATCGACGATCACCATGGCTTCAATTCCCACCAATCTTGAGTTCCGTGACCTCGGCCGCCTGCCCTACGCCGAAGCACTGGAACTGCAGCGATCCATCCAGCAAGAAGTTATTGCCGGTCGCGAGCATGGGGGGCACCCTGGTGTCATATTGCTCGTCGAACACACACCACCTGTGATTACGATCTCGAGGCGAGCCGCCGCGGGGTCGCATCTCCTCGCAACGCCCACGGCCCTCGCTGTAGCCGGCGTTGATCTCCACGACACTGATCGCGGCGGCGACATTACCTACCACGGCCCGGGCCAATTGGTGGTGTACCCAATCCTTGACCTCAACACCCTTGGACTCCGACTGCACGGCTATATGCGATGGCTTGAAGACCGCGTCATTGAGACGCTTGGCCAATTTGGCATCGAGGGTGCGCGAGATGAAGACGCCACAGGTGTCTGGCTTGGCACACACAAAATCTGCGCACTTGGCATACGAGTCTCACGGTGGGTTTCTATGCACGGTCTAGCGCTCAATGTTGAACCAGATCTCTCCCACTTTGACTTCATCGTTCCGTGCGGCCTCCACGGCCGCGGGGTAACGAGTATGCGAGCGGAGCTTGGTGAAGACTGCCCGGACATGACGACGGTGAAGCGGGTGATATGCGAAGCGTTTAAAGACGCAGCAAATAGTCGGTAGGAAAGAAAGGCCAGGCCCTAAACCCTACTCAATTCCAAGTTCTTCCAGAACATCGCTCGTGATGTCGAGGTCTTCCGGGTATCGCAATACGCTTCGCAATCGAATCTGCAGCATGGCTGCCTGAAAGGCACCTGGTCCTGGCTGTATTTCGAATGGATCGTCGGTTGGAATAAAACGGTGCACCATGTCAATTTCAAGGCGATCGGCCACAACGTTGATCGCGTCAACAAGCTCGCGGTAGGCTCGCTCGACCTGCTCGGCGCCTAGTGTGGCCTTGGCTGCATTGGCTTGTTGAATCAGCATTTCTCGTTGCTTCAACAAGCCCTGGCCCTCCTTGCTGATGGCCTCAAATTCCGAATCTTCCGGCGTCAGGTCTTTGATGCGTTCTTGAACCGACTGGAAGGCCTCCAGTAGTGATTGCTGCATCTCTTGCAATTCGTCCTGCAAGACCTGGTTCTCTTCGATGAACGAATCGCCTTGCAGCAACTCTGAAAGTGCCTTGCCAATGTGCACATATCCAGCGCTATACACACGTTTCTGCGGGGAATCCCCCCAGGCAAGCCGTTTCTCTGTCACCTGCACAACAACAGCCTCTGCCGACTCATTCTCAAGGGTGAGTGACGAGGCGGGTCCAAGCTTCGGGGCTTGAATTGCATCGTCGGCACCAACCGGCGACACCAATACGCTGCCGATGTACCCAGCCACAATGACCATGGCGATCGACAGTGTGAATTGTGATGTAAAAAACTGCTTCATGTCTTGAACTCCAGAGGTGCTGATCACTCAGATGTGTCGAGGATCGATAGAAATGCTTCTTGTGGAATGAGTACAGAGCCAACCGACTTCATGCGTTTCTTGCCCCTCTTCTGCTTCTCAAGAAGTTTTCGCTTTCGCGAAACGTCGCCGCCATAACACTTGGCGGTCACATTCTTGCGGAGGGACTTGACTGTTTCACGCGCAATAATCTTGCCACCAATGGCGGCCTGCAGCGCGATTTCGAATTGATGACGATCAATCTGCTTACGCAATTTGAGCAGCATGCCTCGTGTTCGCTTCTCGGCGTTATCACGATGACAAATCATGCTGAGCGCTTCAACTGGCATGCCGTTGACCAGAATACTAACCTTGGCGAGCCGTTCGGCTCGGTACTCAATGATCTCATAATCCATCGTGCCATACCCACGCGTGATCGACTTCAACTTGTCGTAGAAGTCATAAATGATCTCGGCAAGTGGTATCTCGAAGATCAACATCTGCCGACCCTCGGAAATGTACTTCTGCGACTGAAAGAGCCCGCGGCGACCATCACATAGTGACATCAGATCGCCGATGTTGTCATCTGGGCAAATGATTTCGATCTTGACGATGGGCTCACGAATCTGATCAATCTGCGATGGGTCCGGAAGATCGGCTGGGTTATGGATTTCAATTAGGTCGCCGGTGGTTGTCTTGATTTGATACGTCACGGTCGGCGCAGTCTGCACAACTTCAACGCCGCCCTCACGCTCAAGACGCTCCTGAACAATTTCCATATGCAACAAGCCAAGGAACCCACACCGGAATCCAAAGCCCAGCGCCTCGGAGTGCTGCGCTTCAAACGTGAACGAGGCGTCATTGAGCCGCAACTTCTCGATAGCTTCTCGCAGCGCCTCAAAGTCGCTCTTCTTGCCCGCATCAGCAGTTGTCGATGGATAGAAGTCGCAGTACACCACTTGCTGCGGCTCTTCGTACCCAGGCAGTGGCTCTGGCGCAAGGTTCTTCTCGTGCGTAATGGTGTCGCCAACGCGAACGTCTTCGAGTGTTTTGATCGCCGCCACCATCCAGCCGACCTGGGATGTGCCAATCGACTTGACTTTCTCTGGATGCGGCGTGTTGATGCCAAGTTCGGTAATGGTCCAGGTGGTGCCCGTACCCATCATGCGAATCTTGTCGCCCACCTTGAGTTCACCGTCAAACACACGCACGTACACAATGACACCGCGGTACTCGTCGTAGTGGCTATCAAAAATAAGCGCCCGGGTTTGCTCTATCTTGGCCGGTCGTGGGTCTGGCAAGTCACGACAAATGCGATTGAGCAGCTCGTCGATGCCCTGGCCAGTCTTGGCCGACACATAAATACAATCTTCCGCAGGCAGACCGAGTACTGACTCGATTTCCATCGCGACTTTATCTGGGTCGGCTGCAGGGAGATCAATCTTATTGACAACAGAAATGATTTCAAGATCACTTGCAATCGCGAGGTAGGCATTCGCTACGGTCTGCGCCTCGACCCCCTGGGTACTGTCGACCACAAGGACAGCACCATCGCAGGCCGTCAGCGCGCGGGATACCTCGTACGTAAAATCGACGTGGCCCGGGGTATCGATAAAGTTGAGCTGGTAGTCCTCGCCCTCGAAGTCATGGTGCACCGTGACCGCCGAGGCTTTGATTGTGATGCCACGCTCCCGCTCAAGATCCATTGAATCGAGCAACTGGGCCCTGGCATCGCGCTCACTGACCGCTTTGGTGGCTTGCAACAACCGATCGGCGAGCGTGCTCTTGCCGTGGTCGATATGCGCGATGATGGAAAAATTGCGGATGGGCATTTTGGGTGGAGATGCTCTGAAAACGACTCAGTATAGGTTGATGGTCGCGGCTTCGCCGCGAATGTGCTCACCGCGTGAGACCATAGTCATTCCAAGTTTTTCCGCGGCCACAATGTGGTACTTCAAGCGTCCTTTAAGCGTCGTGGCCACTGACTAGCACCACACATCGGCAACGCCGCGAATGACCCCATGGAGTTCATCCTCAATTTCCACGCCCCGAAGGTCAACCTACTCACGTGTGCGATAGAGAGCAAGAACCAATTGTCCAATCAACCCCACGTTGCGTCCAAAACGCGCATCCAATTGCCGTGAGCAAGCAGAATCAAATCTCGGTCAGACCACCCACGACTTCGAAGTAGCTCGATCAGGTAAGGCAATTTGGACGAGTCGCAGAGTTCATCACACATGGTGGCGCCATCGAAGTCGCTTCCGAGCGCAACATGATTGATGCCACAGACCTCAACGATGTGTTCGATATGCTCGGCCATTCGAGTCAGCGGCATGTCTGGCTCAAACCGCCCATCACCTCGG
>JABJQE010000142.1 GCA_018663565.1 Phycisphaerae bacterium | reverse complement strand
GCTGGACTGGTCAGGTTGTCAGTTTGGGTAGTGGCATGAAGCCACAGCCCTTGCCAAGCCTGTCTGTACACGGCGATGTCGTCAGTTTTCAGCCCATTCGTGGTGATGATTCACTGCACTTTCGGGGCCGACGCTCTGACGACGGGCAGTCGATGTCTGGCGTTGTGACAGGCCCATCATCCTCATCGCCGGGTGTGTTTCATCTTGATCATCAGCACGCTGTACGAGGCATGTCAGGGCATATGACCTATGGCACGGACATACCTGTTTCAACCGATGAGTTGGTGCCACTCACGGTGTATCTGCACCACGATGACAATCAGTGGTTTGGCGAGGTGGACTTTCCGGAGTCGGGTGTGCTCGGTTATCCGGTTGACGTACAAGATATTGATGGTGTTCTCATGCTCTCGTTGCCATCGCCAGGACATTCCTCGCCCGTCACATTGACGATGCAGCCAGGCGAGCAGATTGTGACCGGGCTGTGGGGCCGAGGCGAGCTGGTTCGGGTCGTGGAACTCGAGCGAGGTCGGGCAAAACCAAATCGGCGGCCTCAGGTGCCCACTGAGCCATGGCCTTGGGCGAGCCGCGAAGTAGAAGTTGCAGCAGAAGGCGAGCCAACGCTTCGTGGCGTCTTGGCTCTTCCATTTGGGTCCGGTCCGTTTCCTATCGCCGTACTTCTTGGTGACGCGAACACCGATCGAAATGGAATGATTGAAGATCATCCACTGCTCTTGGTGATTACTGAGGCGTTGATTGATGTTCGCATTGCGACGCTTCGGATTGATGGTGCCGATGGCGATTTCGCGTCGCGCCGCCGGGCACTTCGTCGATGGACGGAATGGCTTCTCGCCCAGCCTGAGATTGACGCTCGGTACATGGCCATCATTGGTCACGGAGAAGGTGGACTACTTGGGGCTCGGCATGCGGCGGCCTTTGACGAACACATTGCTGCGATCGTGCTACTGTCTACACCCGGTTTGCCTGGCCGGCTGATTGAATCCGCTCGGCTTCAAGCCGTGTTGGAGGAATCCGGCGCCGATGAGCAGTTGCGTGATGACGTCTTGAAGTCGTACGCTGAGTTTGCCATGCTCGCTATTCAGGATGTTCATGCTGATGCCTTACGTCAGGCTGCGGGAGATTGGATGGCGAAACACCGAACAGCAATTGAGGCGCCGCCACCGTCTTCAGACGATGTTGAACGCGTGGTTGAGCAGGCCCAGGACCCGACATGGCGGTATTGGCTGAGCCGAGATCCACGCATGATTCTGCCCCGTGTGCAAGGTGTTCCTGTGTTTGCGCTTCAGGGACAACACGACGGCACGGTTGATGCTGGCAAGAGTCTCAACTCGCTTGCTGATTCGGCACTTCCTCGCGGTGTTCAATTCGAGTCACGGCTCTTGCCGGGTGTGAATCACATGTTGCAACCTGTTGATGTCGGGAATCCGATGCCGCCGAGCCGCATTCGGATCACCGTGGCTCCGTCGGCGATGCGTGTATTGATTGATTGGATCCAGGCACAACTTGTTAGAGATCGGGCGTTGTCCTCGCCCCGTGGGGCCGGATCATGAGTTTCAGTCTTTCACGTGGCAGGGGATACGACACCAGCGGGTTTGGCCTTGAAGCAGAAGACTTGCCGACCTGGGATGGGGCAGTGCTCGATCCCCGGTGTCTGTTTGCTGCGCCAGACCTTCCATTCGAACTCGAGATTGGGTCAGGCAAGGGAACATTCCTCGTGCAGCAAGGTGCTGTGAAGCAAGACACGAATTTCCTTGGCATCGAATGGTCACGAGAGTTCTTTCGCTACGCAGCCGACCGAGCTCGTCGAAATCAACTGTCCAATGTCAGGCTACTTCACGACAATGGCCGTGAATTCTTGCAGCATAAGTGCGCCGCTGGCGTCGTCGATGTGTTGCATTTGTATTTCACTGATCCCTGGCCCAAGACGAGACACCACAAACGTCGCGTCGTGCAAGATGAAACGATGGCTCATATGCACCGTGTACTCAAGCCGGGAGGCGTCGTTCACTTGGTGACAGATCATGTTGATCTTTGGGCGTGGTATCAAGATCACGCCGAGCGACACACGCACCTGTTTGAGCACCAACCCTTCTCTCCACCGGCCTCTGCAGGTGATGGGGAAGTTGTCGGGACGAACTTCGAACGCAAGTATCGTCGTGAGGGCCGGGCATTTCATGCCATGTCGCTCTTCAGGCGTTCAGTTGAGGAGTCAAATTGTGCATCGTGATGGCACTGACCCAGAAAATGTGCAGCTCGAGGACATTCTGTGCGACTTTTGCTCGGAAGCTGCGTGGGCGGCTGGCAGTCCTTGCATAGAGGGGCATCGTGGCAGTGTGATCTGCGGGAAGTGCTTGAGCGTGGCCTTTGTGTCCATCGTGACATGCAAGGTCGAAGAGCAAGAGGCTGAGTGCGTGATGTGTCTTGAGAAACGGACCACGCCAGTTTGGAAAGGCCTTCGGGAAGAGGCAATCATTTGCCGTCGTTGTGTCAAGCAGTCTTCCGGTGTATTGCAAAAGTCCCCGGATTATGACTGGTCGAAACCGAGCTGAGTGCGTTGCTACGACTCATCCATGAGCGATCGAGGTTGCGGGGGCTGATAGGCAACAGGAAGTGTGAGCTGGAATGATGCGCCCTGGCCGGGTTCGGATACGAGCGAGAGGTCTGCTTGCAGCATCTCAGCAAGTTCGCGGCAGATGGCAAGGCCGAGCCCGGTGCCTGAGTGCTGACGTGTATGGCTCGCATCAATTTGGCGGAACTTCTCAAAGATGAGATCACGCATGTCATCTGGAATGCCTGCCCCGGTATCTGTCACAGTGAGTGCGATGCCCGTTGTGGTACCGCTTTGGATAATGCGGCGGGCCGTGATCGTAATCATGCCCTGCTCCGGGGTAAACTTGATGGCATTGGATACAAGGTTGTAGAGCACCTGCTGCACCTTACCCGGATCAGTTTCGACCATGGGAAGCGACGAATCAAACTCAGGAACCACCGCAATTGCCTTGTGTTTGGCTTGAGGTGTCATGATTCCAATGATGCCTTCGATGAGGTCGACGATGCTGGTCGGTTCAATGGCAAGTTCCATGCGTCCTGCTTCGATCTTGGCCATGCTGAGGAGTTCATTGATCATCTCAAGTAACGATCGCCCGCTCGTGGTGATGTTGGAGAGGAACCGTAGGTGCTTTTCTTTGGGTGAGTCTGTTGCAGATAGTTCTTCACGGAGAAGATCAGCGAAGCCAATGATGGAGTTCAGTGGCGTGCGAAGTTCGTGGCTGACGTTGGCTAGGAACTCACTCTTGAAGCGAGAAGATTCCCACAATCCGATATTGGCCTCGGCCAATTCTGAGACCTTGAGGTCGAGGTTCTCGTTCATTTGCTCAAGGCTCGTCCTCGCTTCATCAAGGCTGTCGAGCATTTGATTCAGGCCAAGCGAGAGTTCCTCGAATTCATCGCCCGTGTGGATGTCTGCTCTGGCATCGATCTGCCCTTCGCCGATTCTGTCGACGACTCGTCTCAATCGTCGGACGGGCGAGAAGATGAGCCGGAACAAAATGAACCAGAAGACTAAGACGGCGAGCACACCTGCGGCCAGTCCAGTAAGCACAATCACGGCTCGGCTTCGGTCAAGTTGCCCCTCGCCAAATCGGGTGCTGCGAGATACGACCAAGAGGCCTCGAATGGGATCGGTAACGGTTGGTGCTGAAACGCCAGCGCTGAAGTCGGAGAGTTTTGGGTTGCCCAGCGTCTTGAGCCGGGAAGCCGTGACCGGTTTGGCAAAGAGGATCAGTTCGTGATCATTTTCCATTCGCGTGGTCGTAAACCAGGGTTCGTCCGGATCCGTACTGAACGTTTTGAGGGCTTTGCTCGCAAACGCGTTCGGTTCATCCTTGATATCGATGTCATCTACCGGAACCCACGCCACATGCATGCCGCCGCCCGGACCGGCGACTTCAAGTTCAGTTCGGCGAAGTTGGTGAAGGCCGCCGAGATTGATCTTTCCCGCAAGCCAGGCATCTGAGACCTGTCCAGCGATTTCAATTTGGTTTTCGTGAACGAGGCTTCGCACGCCAACCCACGGCACGAGCAGTGCGCCGACGAGGATAACCACGATGGCGCAGCCGAACAGAATCAAGCATTTGTTGGCGAGGCTGATACCGCGTGACATGGAAGGCCAATCCTACGGGATTAGCGGCGGATGAGGTTGGTAATCCGCTCATCGACGTTGGGCACCACATGCCGAGCCCGGCCAGCATCGAAGTCAGGAGGTACCGTCACGCCATGCTCAAGCATGACTCGGATGACGGACTCTGCAATGAGTGAGGGGGCAATATCACCACCCGGGCACCAGTGGCCATAATCAGCCCAATCAAGGCGGACAATGGACTCGCCAGCATCTCCAAGGTGACATCGAAAAATCCAGCCTCGTGCGGAGTCAGATTCTTCGATGGCGGCAATGACGGATGGCGACTTCATCCACCGAGACTACCATGCATGATCACACCCGTGCAGCGAGCATCGTATTCATGGCATTCTTGCTTGAAACAATTCGGCTAGGCCTCTCTAACCTGCGGTTGCATATGCTCCGTTCGGTGCTGACGAGTCTTGGCATTATTCTTGGTGTGGCTGCCGTGATTCTGATGGTGGCGATTGGCGAGGGGAATAAGCGAGCCGCGATTAGAGACATTCAAGCGCTTGGTGCGAGAAATATCATCGTGCGTTCGCAGCGGCCACCCGAGTCCTCATCGGTGGGAACCGAACGACGGAGCTTTGTTGCTCAGTTTGGGCTTGAAGATTTTGATTGGAACCGTCTCGAACAAGCCGTGTCTGATGCAGCGCACATGGTTCCACTGAAGGCATTTGGTGCGGAGATTTCTCGTGGCTCGAAGCGAACCACAAGCCAGGTGTTCGGGACGACGCCTGAGCTTCTTGAGGTGCTCAATCTCGACGTGGCTCCAGGGGGCCGATATTTGGTGCCGGAAGACCAAGACGGGAGTAGCCGAGTCGCAGTGATCGGATCAGCGGTGGCCGATCAATTCTTTCCACTAGATGATCCGCTTGGAGCGTCGATTCGAATTGACGATCGTATCTTTCAGGTTGTTGGCGTGCTCGAGCCCGTAGGGCTTGCGGGAGGCGCTGGCGTTGCACTTGTTGGTCGTGACTTGAATCTTGATGTGCATATTCCCATTACGACGGGGCGTATGGAATTCAGCGATACGGTGTATCGCCGCGTTAGCGGTTCATTTTCAGGAGAAGAGACTCGGTTCTCGGAGATCTACATCGAGGCGCCTGATTCTGAGCACGTGCTGCAGATGTCAGAGAGGGTGCGACGGGTGATTGCAGTCGGGCATGATTCGTCTGGGGACGTGGCGATTATTGTTCCGTGGGAACTACTTGCCAACGTCGAACGGACGACGTTCGCGATGAACCTCTTGTTGACTGCTATTGCGGCCATTAGTTTGCTCGTTGGTGGCATCGGCATCATGAACATCATGCTTGCATCGGTGGTCGAGCGGACGCGGGAGATTGGTATTCGTCGTGCGCTCGGCGCGACGCGACGGCACGTGATCGCTCAGTTCCTCGTTGAGACCGGAACACTCTCCGCTGCTGGTGGCATTCTGGGAATCTTCTTTGGTGTCGGGCTTTCGCTTGCCGTGGACCGCATTTTGCCTTGGGTGCTTGCGCTCCCCATTGTGCAGCGGCATATTGAAACCGAGATTAGTTTCGAGGCTGCCATTACGCCGTGGTCTGTTGTGGTGTCATTTACCGTTGCGGCGGCCACCGGCATTATCTTTGGCATCTATCCCGCCATCATGGCGAGCCGGCAAGACCCTATTCAGGCGCTCCGTCACGAGTGAGGTGAGGCTTCTCGCTTGAGTCGCTCGGTGAGTGGTACCTCTACGCGGATTTGGTCACCAACGAATCGAAGTGATCGGCTTGTCCTTCCAGACGGACGAGGAATCGAGAAGTCGAGTCCGGTGACTTGCCGGTGAATCCACCGGGGGGCTCGAATAACCAGTGTGCGTCGATAGGGTTGCATGTCAGCCCAAGTTCCGCCGTTGCGGGTCCACGCTGCTGGTTCGATGTTGTGTGTAAGCACTTCGATGAGTTCGTCGCGGCGGGTCTCAAGATCTTGGAACTGGAAAGCGCCGCCTGTGTTGCCGCCACCGCCACCGCCACCGCCTCCACCTCCGCCTCCGCCACCAAGGTTGAGATTGGGCGGGTTGTCGTAGTCTGGAATCTCTTGCAATTGATCCTCGATGGGGAGCACCTTGGTGAGTTGCATGGTGCTCGTGCTGAGCGCTTCTTTCGTGGATACCTCAATGGTGCCGTGCCGCACTTGCCAGGTGGCTGGGGTGACCTCGCTGCATTGACTGATCGCGTCTTGTAGAAGATTGAGCGCCGGGCGATTGGCCTTCGGCAACGTGATCGTGAGTTCACGATCGAGTCCATTTGAGCGGGTATCAGTGATCGCGAGCAGTCGAACTGGCGCTTCGCAATACTGGCTGATGAGTTGTACAACTTGTTCGATCGTTTGCCCATCAATACCCGTGTCGATGTCGGTGTAGATGAGTTTGGAGAGCACGACGCCATTACGCCGGCCAGTTTCAGGACTGGGGCTCGAAACAAGCGGGGCGGTCAGCGAGAGTGCTGTTGCGACAGCGAGCAGTGTGGTGGCTTTATGCATAGGACTATTCCTCACCGTTCACTGTATCCGGCATCGCGCCGAGTGCCTCACTCAAGAGCAAGATGGCCATTGCTTGGGCTCTAATCGACATTCGTTCATCGGAGAGCGTGAGCCGAACGCCACCGATCGGGTGGGTTGGAAAGAACCGGGCCTCATTTTCGCCGACGACCAGCATATCCAGCAGCTCGAGTGATTGGCACACATTCTGTTGATACTCGTGTTGGTCGGCCACGGTAGGGATGACATCGATGGTTGCAATGGATGCAAGAAATGCCGCGGTTGGCAGGAACTGAGCTGTCGGTGGTGTGCTGCCGGTCACGGAGCTGGCTGTCTTTGCAGCAAGGATGTGCCAGAAGTTGGCAAGTTGCGGCGGGCGGCCGCTCGCTTCGGCGAGACGAATATCCGCCCATCCGATCCACGGCAGCATTCCGATGAGTTCTGTTGGCGGGAGTTGAGTGGATTCTTCTATGAAGTTTTGTGCGAGTGGGTGGTCGTTCTGATTGTGAGTGAGTGCCCATGCAGCAATGGCCCGATCAGCGAGCGGCTGTTCCGTTTCGGCGAGAAGTTTCCTAACCCGCGCAAATGTGTCGGCAGGCGATTGTGGATTCATGACAATGGAGTAGGCGGCGGCCACAGCATCGTCGTTCGCGTGGGACCTCAGCCCAGAGAGTTCCGTTGTGTTTGCGACTCCAAGTGCCGTGCGTGCTCGATCCATGGCGTATTCAAAAAGTGCGAGGTCACGGGTCGTGGCCTGCGTGGGTACATATCTTCCGGTGAACGGAAGCAGGTCTCCGCGAAGCACCAGAGCCGTTTCGTCTGATCCGTTGCCCTGTAGGAGTTGCAGGTGTGATGCGAGGTATTGTGTGACGAGTTGAAGCTGGGTGAGAATCGCGGCGCGATTGCACTCCCATCCATCATGCATGTCACCTCGTCGGTAGGTTCGCGGAAGATCTTCGCCAGGGAGTTGAATGAGATCAATGGTCTCGAATCGATACAGCGTGGCCTGGCCGCTGCGTCGGTACTCGGCGAGGGTATCCGGCGTGAGTCCAGCGACGGCGGCAAGTTCACGGAGCGTTGAGAGCCCAAGCGCTGATCCGGTAAATCGGAGCGAAGACGGAAATCGAACCCACCAGTGGTCTTTCACGCGAAGGGCAATTCCATCTGTAGCGGGGTTCAGACTTTGTGCCGCCTCGGCGAGCGTACGGGTGACGATGGGTTGGAATGTGCCTGCGGTTTCAGCTTCAAGGGTTGTCTTTCGGAGCCCGGCGGCAAGGAGTGCGGGTGGTGTGTTGGCCAGTGTGCGATCGTCGTGGGCCTCCGCGAGGAGCGCCTGCGTGGCTTGCTGTACTGGATCTGTCGCCCCGGCGGCTGTTGCGGCCCATGTGCTTGCGATCGGGCGACCCGCGAGGTTCAAAATGAGGTGTACGGCGGCGGGGGAATTCGCGGATGAGTCAACGCCGACGGCTTGCTCGCCGTTGATGATGGCCCTTGATCGCATCCAAGTATCAACGGCAGTCACCGGATCTGGTAGTAGGGTGGGGGCTGTGAAGGCCATCATGAGCCCGCACAACCCGAATGCGCCTCCCATGTAGCCGTATTGAGGGGTTCTCGCCATCTGTTCTGTCTCCATCTGCACGCCTGGCCTTGCTTTGGTCCGGGCGTGGCGCATGGTATGAGAGGTCTGGCCCATTTGGGTCAACATCGAGAATGAGAAGATCAGAGGAGGTAGCGCCGTGACGATTGCGACGCTTATGAACTGGACCGCCCAACGCCGCAAGATGGTGGTCTTGACGATCCTGACGTTTGCCGCGATGTGCTGACGGCCCCCTGCCAAGAGAGACAGGGAGCCGCCGGTAATACTGCGAGTTATTCGATCGGTCAGAGTTCGATCTTGTCGGTGCCAAGTGCACCATGGTCGTCCATGCCGCCACGTGTCGGGGCATCTGGCATCGGACTTCCTCCATCGCCACCTAACGACTCATCATCGCCGCCGCTGCGGCCAGCGTCGCCCCACTGGGCACGCTTCAGGCTTAGGCCGATCTTGCGATCTTCCGTATCGACACGGAGAATCTTAACATCGACTATTTCACCAGCCTTCACAATGTCTTGTGGATCGTCAACCTTGCTGTCTGAGAGTTCAGAGATGTGGAGTAGTCCTTCGAGACCCGTCTCCAATTCGACGAACACGCCAAAGTTGGTGATCTTGGTCACGGTGCCGTGCACGACCATGCCAGGGTGGTAGGCATCCGGGATGGCTGCGACCCATGGATCCTCGGAGAGTTGCTTCACACCAAGACCAACGCGTTGCTTCTCTTGGTCGATCTCGAGTACGACGCACTCGACGGGGTCGCCCTTCTTGTACTTCTCGTTGGCGTGCGAAATCTTCTCAGTCCAAGACATGTCTGAAACGTGAAGAAGGCCATCGATGCCTGGTTCGATTTCGATGAAGGCACCGTAGTTGGTGAGGTTGCGAACCGTACCTTCGACGACCGTACCCGCTGGGTAACGCTCGGCAACGAGTTCCCAAGGATTGCACTCGGTCTGCTTGACGCCAAGAGAAATTTCTTGCTTGTCGCGGTTGATGTCTAAGACAACGACTTCGATCTCATCGCCCGTCGAGACCACCTCGCTTGGGTGATTGATGCGCCGGGTCCATGACATTTCGGACACGTGGACCAATCCCTCGATGCCTTCCATCAATTCGATGAATGCGCCGTAACTGACTAGGCTGACTACCTTGCCAGTAATACGATTGTTGATCGGGAATCGCTCTTCGATGTCGTCCCAGGGCGAAGGCTCTTTCTGCTTCAGGCCGAGGGCAATCTTCTCTTTTTCACGGTCGATTCGGAGAACCTTGACCTCAAGTTCGTCGCCTGGTTTGCAGATTTCGCTTGGGTGACTGACGCGGCCCCAACTCATATCAGTGATATGAAGCAGGCCGTCGATGCCACCAAGGTCAATGAAGGCGCCGAAGTCGGCGATATTGGTCACAACGCCCTTGATCAGGCCGCCTTCTTCAAGGCTCGAGAGAATCTTGTCCTTCGCCTCAGATCGTTCACGTTCAAGAACGCGGCGACGGCTAATAACAATATTGCGACGTTCTTCGTCGATCTTGAGGATCTCGGCTCGAATAATCTTGCCGATGAACTCGCCAACGTCACCAGGTCGGCGGACGTCGATTTGTGAGGCGGGCAGGAAGACGGGAACGCCGATATCGACGAGCAGGCCGCCTTTGATCTTGCGGACGCCACGGCCTTCGACGATATCGCCTTCGTTCTTGGTCTCAAGCACACGCTCCCAACCGCGAATGCGGTCGGCCTTGCGCTTGGACAGTTTGATGACGCCGGAGCCATCATCAAACTCTTCAAGAAGCACTTCGATTTCGTCGCCGGGCTTGATGGCGTCCCAGTCGTCAAATTCGCTCTTGTGAACGAGGCCTTCAGACTTGAGGCCCACATCGACAACAGCGTCGTCGCCAGCTCGGCCAGCGATCTTGCCTGTGAGTATTCTGCCTCGGGACACTTGCTGGATTTCGCCAGCGAGCATGTTCTCGAGAGTGTCCTCGGTGATGTCACCACCTTCGGGTGTTTGGAGTAATGCATCAATCTCGGCGTCATCCACGCCGAGGTCGGCAATGAGATTAAAATCAACCATAGTGAGTAGGGGGCGGCGTCAGGGCAAAGGGGTGCGGGCCGCGACCGCATGTTGAGAAAAGTCGTCGTGCGAATCGGCCCTGATGCGACATGCATCTGTGTTAACCGAGTCGTCTAGACGGCCCTGATCAGTGGAATCGCGCAGTATAGCGTCTGCCGGCCTCAAGGTGCCAATTTTCAGACGCATCGCTTGGTGATGAATCAGTGTCCGGTGGACACGATCGGGTAGGGGCTCAATGTGCTTGGCTGATCCAAGAGCAAGATCCGATCAATGTCGTCTGAGGCCTCTCGCCACTGAATATTCTCAATAATGGCTTGATTGTTGGCCTGGTCATAGTTGGTCTCGCTGACCCCCTTGACCTCAGGTGTGAGATTGCCCCGAATGGAACTGATCGACACGTTATTGGGGTTGGACGAGCAGCCCACCGTAACTGGAAGGGCGAGACAGGTCATTGAGATCAGCAATACGGGCAGGCGGGACATATGACTCTCCAGTTCATGGGCCTCACTGCCCTCCACATAGGGGGGTGATGGCACAAGGCGCATAGTGTCCCTCGTCATGGGCGTGCTGTCAAACCCTACCTTTGAGATGTCCATCCCGGAGCGAAAAGAGGGGTCGCATGAGTCTGATTGGGGTGGTAGGGTGGTAGTGCATCGAGGCGAGACCCCTCTGATGTACGCGCTCGCGGGCACACTTGCTCGTTCCTATCGAATCCTCAGGGATCGCCGAGCCGCGTCGATGGCCATGCCCCCACCGAGGGGACGGCCGGGAACGACGGCCATCGAACCCACCTGATATTTGGGTTCGAGCAAGTCCCAAGGCGAGCACGAACGTTTCGACGTTCACCGTGGATTTGAGGGGTCAGCCTCGGTACATTTCGGCCATCGCCTCGAGGCTTGCTGGAATGACTCGCGTGCCCGCAACGGTGGCCATGAAATTGACATCGCCCTGCCATCGGGGCACCAGGTGCGCATGCAGGTGTCCCGGGAGGCCGGCACCACTCGCAGCGCCTTCATTGATGCCCATGTTGACGCCTTGCGGGTCGAGTTTCTCCTGCATGAGCGACCACGCCTGTTCCACGAGTGACCAAAATGCAGCTCGCTGCTGCGGCGAATAATCGAGCAGTCGTGGTTGTGCTTGGCCAAGTGCCACCAGGAGATGCCCACTCGCATAGGGATGACGGTTCAGCATGACCAAGCCATGTTCGCCGCGGATGATGACGTGGTTGTCGGCATCGTCAGCCGGGGCATTCCAACAGTGGTAGATGAAGTCCTGCAGTCCGCTGCCCCCGGAGCGTGTGTCATCGTCGAGGTGCTGGAGGTATTGCAGTCGCCAAGGGGCCCAGAGCGCATCGTGCATGTCGAGTGGTCCTTCGTGTGTGCTTGGAATCCATGCACGGTACGCTTCCTGCTTCATGCGTGGAGGACTTCCGCCATGAGATTCCCTTATAGGCGGCAACATGAGTCAGGCATCTCTTACAAACGTGAGTGTTCAGTTCGGCAATCGCATCATCCTTGATGGTGTCGATCTCACCATTCAACCCGAGACTCGCATCGGACTTCTCGGTCGCAATGGCACAGGCAAGACGACCTTGCTTCGTGTGCTCGCTGGAACAATGGCTGTTGATACCGGCTCAGTGAACATTCAGCGTGGATTGCGTGTTGGCCTGCTTGATCAACATCCAACATTTCCAGAGCGTATTACTGCTCGCGAAGTGGCCCAGAGTGCCTTTGCGAGGCTCGACGCCATGCAACGGGAACTCGATGGCGTGTTTGATGCCATGGTCGAGGCAGAGGGTGACACACTCGACCGACTCTTGCAGAAGCAGTCCGACCTGCAGGCATCTATCGAGGCTGAAGGGGGTTGGTCTGTCGAGCATCGTGTTGATGCGACACTCCATGGTGTTGGACTTCCAGAAGAGTTGTTTGACAAGCCCGCCGCGCGGTTTTCAGGCGGCGAGCGTTCACGGCTTGCGTTGGCCAAATTGCTGCTCGAGTCCCCTGAACTCTTGCTGCTCGACGAACCAACGAACCATCTCGACATCGAAGGTCGACAGTGGCTCGAACAATTCTTGCGTGAAACGTTTACCGGTTCTACCGTCATCGTCAGTCATGATCGATGGCTGCTCAACTCTGCGTGCACGCAGATTGTTGAAGTGCGGCGATCACAACTCGAGTCGTATCCCGGCAACTACACTCAGTATCTCACGATCCGATCCGAGCGGCGGCAGACGGAAGAACGAGTGTGGGAGAAGCAGCAAGACCACATCCGGCAAGAGCAGTCCTTTATTCGCAAGTACAAGGCGGGGCAGCGAGCGAAGCAGGCGAGAGGTCGCGAATCAAAGTTGAAGCGATTCGTCGAAGCTGCAGAAGTGGAGCGTCCAGAATCCGAGGTCGTGGCCGCGATGCACTTGCCGCCCATTGCTAGGTGCGGCGATCGTGTCATGACGGCTGAATCCGTGGCCGTGCAGATGGGTGATCGTGAACTCATTTCACATCTTGACCTTGACATTCGCCGTGGTGATCGAATCGGAATTATTGGACCCAATGGCGCCGGAAAGACCACTCTTGTGCGATGCTTGCTTGGCGAACTCGACATCTCGAATGGAACTGTAGATCCAGGAATCGGCTTGAATATTGGCTGGTTTCGTCAAATGCACGACCATCTTGACCCCGAACTTGCGGTGTGGGAGTGGGTGCAACGTGCGCTTGCGGGAGCAAGTGGGAATCCCGCGAGTGAACAAGCAGCACGCAATCTCTCTGGTGCCTTTATGTTTACTGGCGAGGACCAAGATCGGCTACTTGGCACACTTTCGGGAGGGGAGCGTGCACGGGCCATTCTTGCGGGCTTGTTTGGCAGCGGCCACAACGTATTGGTGCTTGATGAACCAAGCAACCATATCGATGTGGCGACTGCCGAGCGTCTTGAAGCCGTACTCAGTAAGGGTGGCCCGTACGAAGGCACTGTGCTCCTTGTGAGCCATGATCGGGCGATGCTCGAGTCCATTTGCAACAGACTGATCGTGCTCGACGGCGAAGGCAGCGCAGTTGTGCACGAGGGCACTGTCTCAAGCTGGTTTGCAAAGCAGCGGGCAGTTTCTACTGATAGTCCGAAGTCGTCAGGCGATACGCCGCTTGCTCCGAAAAAGAAGAAGACGTCGCCATTTGATCGGCTCTCAACATCTGAGCTCGAAAAACGCATTGAGCAGTTTGAGATTCGCCTCTCGGAACTCGCGGCTTCGCTGGGTGAAGAGCGTGTGTGGTCAGACCCAGAAGTACTTGCTACAACTGTTGCTGATCAGCAAGCTGTGTCAGCCGAACTCGAGG